>NZ_JBMDJF010000030.1:0-21033 GCF_057809055.1 Sphingobium sp. FG58
AAAACCCCTTATATGCGCCTGCTTCATTGCTTGGTGACCATAGCGTCTGTGACCCACCCGATCCCATCCCGAACTCGGCCGTGAAACCTGACTGCGCCGATGGTACTATTGCTCAAGCACTGGAAGAGTAGGGCGTCGCCAGGCATTGAAGCACGCGCATATATCGGACAAACAAAAACCCATTCACAGTTCATAAAAGGGCGACCCAAAAGGTCGCCCTTTTATCGTTGCCGTCGCGGGATGGAGCAGCCCGGTAGCTCGTCAGGCTCATAACCTGAAGGTCGTAGGTTCAAATCCTACTCCCGCAACCATACACATAAGTATCAAACCGTTTCGGATCATCCCGGAGCGGTTTTTTCATGCCTTTTTTAGCCGATTTGCGCCGTTTCCTAAGATCGCAACGCGGCTCAGCGGATCGCGGCAAATCCCAGGACGTCGATTTGCATTTGGGGGTATTTTCTGGGGTAATCGCCTGTGTCCAGCAGGAGATGCCCCCATGCCGCTCAAGGAACTCGAGGTCCGCTACGCAACGAAGCGTTCCAAGGATTACAAGTTGGCAGATGGCCAAGGCCTTTATCTGCTTGTCCGTCCCAACGGCTCGCGCCTTTGGCGCATGAAATATCGGTTCGACGGCAAGGAGAAGCTGCTTTCGTTCGGACGCTATCCTGATCCGCGCCGCCTCCGTTCGGCTTGCTCCCTCATAAATCACCGCGAGCGCAAGCAACCGCCGGGCCTGCCCCCCATCTTTCGATCTACGAGCCGCTGCCCTGGTCGCGGCGGCGTCAAAATCGGGACGAAGAGGGATCGGCATGGCAAAACTCCAACTGTTCGCCATGTTGAATCAATCCGCGCACCTCTTGGCAACCCCCTCCAGAGTCACGCTCTCAGAGATTTGGTATGAGCATAGTCCTTGGGAGAGCCTTCCTCGTAATCTTCAGGGAGTTGATCAGAACTGACCCATGCCGGTAGTTCCATAATGAATTTTCGTTTCGAATTACGAACATGCAACTTTTTGATTTTACGTCGTGCGCGATGTGGTTGGAGCACAGCTATTGCGTCGTGCGGCACCACGATCACCGTTCTTTGCAGAAAATCTGCCAAAGCCGCTTCAATGTCCCGCAACGGCGACCAGATGATGGTTGGCGAACTCGTGCAATCAATCAACTCTCGATTGAATCTTGCGCCCACCTGAGCGAAAGCCTTTCGAGCATTTCGCGAAGCACCAGACGTTCGCCGGCGCTAAGGGTGGACCATGCTTGCTCCTCCGTCTTCCGGATTATCGGCAGCATGTGCTCGTACAACGCTTGTCCCTTGGAGGTCAGAAAAAGCCTGCTTTGGCGCCTATCGGTGCTATCTGCTTCGACGGTAGTCAGCCCGGCATTTTCGAGTTGTCTAAGGGTGCGACTGGCAACTGATTTGTCGACCATCACAGCCCTGACGATGCCAGCTGCACTTGATCCAGGTGCCATCGCCAACACGGTCAGGACCCGCCATTCAGTCAGCGTCAAATCGGCTAATGCTCTTACTCGCCGCGCGGCCAGGATAGTGAGCCGGTTGGCTGCTGACAGGAAGCCGAAGCTCAGCGAAAAGTCGGTAGGTAGGTCTGGCTCAGGTTGTGGCTTGGTGGTCATGCTCCTGGGTCCATCATCTTTCTTCGGTATTGCGATTCCTGTCCGACGTAACGAACAGCATTGCGGCGACCGATACCATCCATCCCGTCGCCATCGTCAAGACGAAAGGTCCCCATGCGCCGCCTGCGAGCATCGAGCGCCACAGCGGCGGATTGACAAAGGTGGCAAGGGCACCGGCCTGATTGACGAGCGCCGCGGCGGCACCATGGCGGGCTGGCCCCGCCGCCAGTGGTAATACCGCCATTACGATCGCGAGCGCCGCGCCCGAACATAGGATCCAGCTGCCCGCCACTACATAACGCGGCGCAAGCCCCAGTTCAGGCTGAAACGAGAATACGCCTGTTGCAAAACTGAACAGCGCGACGATTAGGAATAAGCGTAACGGCGACATGCCAACCTTGCTTATCAGCGCGCCCGCGCCAAACGATCCCGGCAGCATCAGTAACGTCAGCAACGAGAATGCCCCGGCCGCCGCCGCTGGCGAAACGTGATGCACACGCACGAACCAGTCGGGAAATGTGATATTCGCGCCAAAGCCCACACTGATGACCATGAACGCGGCTAGGCCCAGGGCAACCAAGGGCGGACTGACGCAGGCCAAGCCGAGGTCTGCAATTTGTCGCCCCAGCGTCGGCAGCTTCGGTGCGTCCAACTGGCGCGGCAGGAGACAGGCGAGCAGGCCGACACCGATCATCAACGCGCCGAACAGTGCGAAGGGCAGCCGCCAGTCAGGCGATCCCGCACCGATGCTGCCCAGGCCCAGTCCAACTGCCGTGCCAATCGGCGCATAGGTCGCCCACAGAGTCAGCGCCTGCGTGCGCCTCGGACCATCGACCGTCGCCATCAACAGCGTCGGCGCGGCTGTATAGATGTGAACCAGCGCGACGCCTTCGATCAGACGCGCCGCCTGCAACATCCACAAGCGATCCGCGACGAGATCAATCATGTTGGCGAACGCCCCGATCGCAGCAGCCACGATCAGCACGGTTCGCGCGCCAAACCGCCCGACCACTAGGCTGCTCGGAATGGCCAGCAACACCGCCGGCACGGCGATCAGCGCGATCAACCAGCCGAACTGGCGATCGTCGATTCCGAAGCGCGACATGATGTCCGTGGCGAGCGGAATGATCCGGGCCACGGCTGCCGATGCACAGACCCCGAACAGATAGATGACGAAGATAGACGACCAACCGCCCGACTTCATGCGCTTCTCTCCTCCGCTTTAGTCCGGCCAAGCCACAGCCCCGTCATGACGGGGCGAAGCACAGCGCCCCGCGCCGTTCCTGGAACCGCCAGCCGCGCGGGGTCAGTATGAGATCGTCCGTCGAAGTGCCGATTACCACGTCCGCATCGCGGCGCGGCAGTCCGCCATCGGCTGCGGGCTCACCCGTATAGAGCAGAATGTTGGCGGTCACGTTTGCGCGATCAGGTGCGACGACGTCGACCATGATGTTCGAGACGAAATGGCGGAGCAGCTTGCCCGACCCGCCGACAAAGGCAGCGCGGATCGCAGTGATTCCATCCAGGCGCATAGCAGTGCGAGGCCCAATCATAACGGCCTCTTCGACGAACAGGTCGAGTGCACTATCGACTTGACCGCTGTCGATCAGTCTCGCGTAAGTCAGCAGGAGTCTTATGCAATCTCGTTCAATCAACAAACGCTGTATTGGATATATCGTGCTATCCGAAGTCGGGACGGGGGGCATCACTGGGGTAGGCGCTCAGTAGCCGACAGTGAAACGCTGCCGAATATGGACAGGCCTTTCCAGCTCGTCCACCATGGCCACGGCGTAATCCTCATAGGAGATCGCGCTAGATCCATCGCGCCTGACGATCAGTTCGTCCAGTCCGGTTCGAAATACGCCCGTCCGGCCGCCCGGCTCGGTGCCGTAGGATTCGTCGTTGGAGAACATCATCGCGGGCGACAGGAAGGTCCAGTCGAGATCGACCGCCTGTTTCAGTTCTGCGAAGAAGGCGATGCCGGCACGTGGCTCCTCCAAGAATTCGTTCGGGATCTGGCCGCTGTCGATGACCTTGGTCTGCGTCCCCGGCAGGTACAGGCTAGCCGCGCCGCCGACCATCAGATAGCGTTTCACACCCGACCCCCGGACCGCGCCGAGCAGGCCGGTGGGATTCATCTTGAGAAACCGGATGGCCACCATCACGGCGTCGTGACCGCGCAACAGGCTGACAAGTTCGTCCGGCTTGTCGATGTCGCCGGCGCGGGGTGTGACGCGCGGATGGGGCGGCACCCTGTCCGGATTGCGGACGATCGCCGAGACCGCATGCCCGCGGTTCAGCAATTCGTGCAACAGGCGTTTGCCGACAGGGCCTGTCGCGCCGAGCAGTGCAACTTTCATTACGGCATCTCCGTCTGGGCAGGATATCTAACCCTGCGTCCGATGATGTAGTTGTCAATGCAACTATATATTGGTAAGGTCAACTATCATTTACCGCATTGTCCGACAGAACATTACGAAGGAGACCAGGCTTGTCCCGCGACATCATCACGACTATCGATCCGGCAGACCGACTGGCAGTGCAGGATTGCCTGGGCCATTATCTCGCAGCGTTGGATCGCGGCGATCTGGACGGCGTCATGGCGATGCTGGCCACACCTGATTGCCAGTTCATTGATACGCGCGGAAACATTCATAGCGGCCATGTGGAAATTCGCGCGATGCTGGCCGGCCTTATCGGTGACCCGGATTTCCGTGGCCGTCAGCACATTGTGACGCCCTTGTTCGCTAAAAGGGATGGGCGCGCCATCATCGTTGAGTCCTATTGGATGGTGGTCAAGTGGACGTTTGCTGACAATAGAAAAGAGATTTTCTCGATCGGCCAGTCGCGCGATACGTTGGTGCATGGTGAGGGCGGCTGGAGAATCAGCGAGCGCAGCCTGTCGTGGCGCACCGAGCAGCATGGGCCATGGGTCGGCCTGGGATAGGCAGCGATCGACCGGCGGCAGGCACCATGCCACAAAGTCACCGGTCTGCCGAGCCTAGAGACGCGATGATCGCATCATGTCGCCGCCGATAGTCGGCCATCAGTTCGGGGTGGGTGATAGCCCAGAATCGCCCTTCGCGATAAGCCTCTATGGCGATTGCGGCGGCTTCGTCCGCCGGCATGCGCGGATATGCGAGGCGCGCCATAACGTCGCCTGATGGCGGCGGGGCGACCGGCGGGGGCGCCTTGCCGAGACGCGCTGCATGACGGACCTCGCTGTCGCCAATATCCGTAACGACCGGGCCAGGGCAGAAGGCGATGCACCCGACCTTGCTACCGTTTGCGACGAGTTCAGCCTGCAACGCCTCCGTAGCGCCGAGCGCCGCGAATTTTGAGGCGGCATAGGCGCTGGCACCGACTTGGCCGGAAAATCCCATCATCGATATTGTGTTCAAGATGTGCCCGCCATCTGCGTTTGACTGAAGGACGGGCAGGAACTCGTCGATGCCATGGATCATGCCCCAAAAATTTACATCCATGATCCAGCGCCGATCCTGATCGGTAAGATCGAGGAACGGTGCATATTTGCCAACGCCAGCATTGTTGCACAGCAGGTGGACTGTGCCGAAGGTTTCTACTGCATGCTGGCACAACGCACGCACGGAATCCCGGTTGCCAACATCGACGATGCTGGTAGGCAGGCCCAACTCGTCGCCGGCCGCATTCAGCCGAGCGGCATCAATATCGGCGATCATCACGGTCATTCCTGCGTCGCGTAACCCCTTTGCCAGCGCCTTGCCGATGCCCAATGCACCGCCCGTGACAACGGCGAAGCCTTGTTGTGCTGCGATATATTCCATTCGCCATACTCCTGCTACTGACGCCAACCAGCCTAACCAACAGAAGTTGCTTATGCAACTATATCGTCATTGCTAAAGACCTAATTTGAGGCAACGCTTTCTATCACATGCCATTCGTGCGAATGCTTGCGCGGGATCACGCAATCCCCGATCCGCGCTGGATGGCCTGAACGTCCGCGACAGAGAGTTGAGAGTGAACTCATATTCTTGGTCGGCGCGTGCACTGGTAGAAGGCTTTGCGCCCCGCTCTATTTGTGAGATACGCCTCTGCCGAATGTCCGGCATCATAGGGGTTATCGAATAATATGCGCAGTTGGTTGTGATCAGTTCATGACGTAAGGCCATCATTTTAGGATCGTGTCCCACATTATGGCGTAGGTTCGTCGGCGCAGTCTTGGCGATCGCCGGCTAAGCCGGAGTGATCATACTGCATGGCAGGCAACGGGATGATGGCAGTACCGCTTAATCCCGAAACGTTCTCAAGTGTCATGTAGCGGGAGCGCTGGACCGCATATTCATCAGCCTGAACCAAGTCTTGCCGTTCGCCGATCGCAGTGTGAACTACCGTCCATGTCGTATTCTGCGCGTCGCCTAACCAACGTGCATGAAGCGTATGGTCGTCCGCCGATTTCAACATCAGAGTGCCTCCGGCCACGGCTGCGCCACCTGCTTCAGAAGATTGACATCAGCTTTGGCGTAGTGGGCCGTCGTGTCGATGCCACGATGCCGCAGCACCAGACCGATCTTGTCGAGAGGCACGCCATGGCGCAGCATCTCGGTCGCCGCGGTGTGCCGCAGGGCGTGTGCACCTTTGACGGGCGTCACGACGCCAGCCCGCTTCATAATGCGCCTGACCACCGAAGAGACGCCGTCGCCGTTCCGGGATGGGCCGCTGGGTGCTATCGTGCTCAGGAACACGCGATCACTTCGACAGCACGACGGTCGGCATTCGAGATAGGCAGCGATCGCATCCCCAATGTCCTGGGGGAGCGGCAAGCGAACATCATAGCGCGACTTGCCCGTGATCCGCAGCGAACCCGCCTGCCACTCGATATCGATGAGCCGGAGCTGTGCCACGTCGCCGGCCCGCAGGCCGAGGCGAGCCAACAGCAGTACGATGGCGCGAACCCGTCGGCGCGCGCCGGCGTCACCATCGCAGGCAGCAATCAACCGGCCGACCTGTTCGCCCGACAGATATCGCGGCATCTTGGCAAGCTGCCAATGGGCGTAGGCCGGAACGGCATGGTCGAGACCGGCCCGGCAGTGCTCTTGAACGGCGAGGTAGCGCAAGAATGCCCGCAGGCTCGTAGTCATCTTCTCGATGGTGCCGCGCCCGCATGTGCTCGTGCGCTTCCTGAAGTAGCCGCGGATATCGGTGGCGCTCCAACACATCGGGTCCGTTCCAAGTGCCGCCATAATGCTGGCTGCATCGCGCGCGTAGAGCCTGATGGTCGCTTCGGATGCCCCGCGATGTTTGCTGAGCCATGCTTTAAAGCCGGCGACGAACTGCGGTGCAGCAGGACGCATCGCCGCGAACGCGGGCTTGCACACGCCTATTTTCTCGAGGTGCCGACGAAAGAGCCTCGCACCGTAGATGGTGTGATGGTTGCGGCGCCCTCCCTTGGCGCGCGGGCATCGGCACGTCCTCAAATGCTGTTCGAACGCTGCTAAATCGATGTCGCTCACGCTGCCATCGCGCTCTGTCATGACGTGGCCGACGTGACCTGCCGCACGTAGATAGCGCACCGCCGTATCGGGTCCATAGCCCTGCCGTTCAAGCGCCCCGGCAAAGCCATCTGGAAATGGTCCGCACGGCCCGCAGCGCAGATGCTCCAGCGTCTTCGACGTAGAAAAGTAGATCTCCAACGTGTTTGTCCCCGCTCATAATCGGCCATCAGTGGCCGAGCAGACCGGGCACCACCGGCGCCATCTTATGAAGACTGAGAAATCGACGATTCACAGGAAAAAGCTGGCGCAGCAGTCGCCAGCTCCCCATTTCTGGATTTGCCCATGAGACAGCTGTTATAGGCGATCCGCCAATGCCCACAGTCCTCGCAGGCCTCGACGTGACCGCCAAGGGCTGCGGTGCGACAGTTCTCGATCGCCGTCATCACCTTGAGCTGGGTGAGGCTCAGATGTCCGGCATGGGCGGCCCGATAGGTCGGTCCGGCGGCACGGAAGATATCGGCGACCTCGAGTGAGGTGCGTGCGCAATAGTTCGGCGAGAGGCCTCACCTAAGGCGCCTTCGGCCCGTTCAGAGGCCGAAGCACATCGATGATCCAGTCGATGAACACCCGAAGGCGGGACGCGAGGTGCCGGTTCTGCGGGTAGAGGATGAACACCGGCAGAGGCGGCGGAGGCGGAGTGGTGATGACCGGAACGAAAGCACCGGCTGCGACCTCATGGTCGACCCAACTGTGTGGAATCTGGATAAGACCCAAACCGGCGAGACCAGCGGCCGTATAAGTCTCGGCCCCCCGGGCCTTGATCTGAAAGGGCAAGAGGATCTCACGGGACTGCGCGCCCTCTCCGAATTTCAGCGGATAGGGTTTGCCGGTCGCTGACGCAATGTAACCGACCATGAGATGGCCCTCGAGATCATCAGGCGTTCGCGGCTCGCCGTGGCGCGCGATATAGGCGGGGGTCGCCAGGGTCACCTGGTTCAAGCTTGCGACCTTTCGTCCGACAAGGCCGGAATCGGGAAGGTCGCCCACGCGAAGGACGCAATCCACGCCCTCGGGGATGAGGTCCACAATTCTGTCTCCCTCGCTGAGATTCAGGGCGATGTCCGGGTATCGCGCAACAAAGTCGGGGAGAGCCGGCATGATGAACCGGTGAGCGAGGGTGCTTTGGAGATCGATACGCAGCGGCCCTCGTGGTTCGGTCGCGCGAAAGATGGTTTCGGTCTCGTCCAAATCCGCCAGCAGCCGAACGCATCGCTCCTGGTAGAGGACACCGTCAAGCGTGGCCCGGACGCTGCGGGTAGTCCGATCCAGCAACCGCACCCCCAGATCGCGTTCAAGATGCTGGATCGCGGTCGTCGCTGTCGCCCGGGGCAGGCCGAGATCCACCGCCGCTCCAGTAAAGCTGCCCCGCTCTACGATGCGGACGAAGAGACGCATGACTGCAATACGATCCATGCCTGATGATAGCCGATTGTTTGTTCCTACGGAATAGTGATGTCAAAACTCTCCGACTAGTCGGGAAACACAAAAAGGATACCGTCTCATATCCTGTTTTATCTCATCGGAGGCTTCATGTCCGAGCACGTATACACCCAGACAATCAACGGCGTTGCTGCGCCGATCACCGGCACGTTCGACGTGATCAATCCAGCTACCGGCGCAGTCTTCGCGCAGGCGCCGGAGTGCACGCCTGAGCAGGTCGAGGAGGTCATGAACGCCGCGCACGATGCCTTTAAGACCTGGCGCAACGCCAAGGATGAGCGTCGTACCGCGCTGCATGCCGCTGCCGACATCATCGAAGCGAATACCGAGCGGCTGGTCGAAATTCTCGTGAAGGAGCAGGGCAAGCCCAAGGCTGACGCCGGAATAGAGATCTTCGCCGCGACGATGGTATTCCGCTACTACGCCGATCTCGAGATCGCCCCCGACGTCATACAGGACGACGAGGTTGCCTACTCCGCGGTCATCCGCCAGCCCATCGGTCCGGCCGTTGCCATCACGGCCTGGAACATCCCGATCATCCTGGCCAGTTGCAAGATCGCACCGCTGCTGGCTGCCGGCAACACGGTGATCCTCAAGCCGTCGCCCTACACCCCGCTGACGACCCTTCTTCTGGGCGAGCTTTTGCGCGGCGTATTTCCTCCCGGCGTGCTGAACGTGGTTAGCGGTGGCATGAGCTTCGGCCCCGAGCTGACCCAGCACCCGCTCACCCGCAAGATCACGATGACGGGCTCGACCGCCACCGGAAAGAAAGTGGCCGCAGCCGCAGCGGCGGGCGTCAAGCGCGTCACGCTTGAGCTGGGCGGCAACGACGCGGCGATCGTGCTCGCGGATGCCGATCCGAAGGTCATCGCGCAGCGCATCTTCTGGGGCAGTTTCCGCAACTCCGGTCAGCTCTGCATCGCTGCCAAGCGGATTTACGTCCACGAAAGCATCGTCGCAGAGGTTACCGAGGAACTCGCCGCGATCGCCAGGACCGTCACGCTCGGTGACGGCATGGACGACGATACCCAACTCGGCCCCTTGCAGAACCTGGCGCAGTTCGAGAAGGTCAGCGAGATCGTCGAAGATGCGCTGGCCAAGGGCGCTAAGGCCGTCACCGGCGGTTACAAGCTGGATCGCGAGGGTTACTTCTACGCTCCGACGATCCTGGCCGATGCGCGTCACGGTATGCGGGTCGTCGACGAGGAGCAGTTCGGACCGGTCATGCCGATCATCTCGTTCTCCGATGTCGAGGAGGTGCTGAAACTGGCTAACGACACGGAATTCGGTCTCGGTGGTTCGGTCTGGACGAGCGACTCCGCCCGTGGAGCAGTACTCGCCCGGCGCCTGGAGGCCGGAATGGTGTGGGTCAACACCCACAGCGACAATGTGTTCCCGACCCAACCGTTTGGCGGCGTCAAGCAGAGTGGCATCGGCCTAGAAATGGGCCCTTGGGGCTACATCGCTTCGACCGATGCTCAGACGATCTATGAATCCCGCCAGACCGACACGATGTCGAAGCAGATTCACGTCGCCTAAGGCTTGCCAGTTCGCCCGATCATCTCGTGGCCGGCACGGTTCACTGATAGGTGAACCATGCCGGCCACGGCTATTTGTCAAGGAGAACGGCAGCAGTGCTCAGGCGTGGACGGCACGCTCGTGGTCGCCGTGTCCTTAACGATGGACGATGATGGACACGACCGCGGTGGTCGATCAGATCGGCATTGCCGGTGCCCACCGGGACCTCGCTTCGGCGGGACGACCGCGAAGGCGGTGCGCGCCCTCGAAGCGGCGGTGTTATGGCGCAATGGCACCTAAGGGCCTGGGCATCGCGTGCCTGCCAGACTGCCCAAAGCGCTTTCGACGGCATCGCGACCAATCTGATCCGGTGATGCAAAGCCGCTCTGCGCCGCCTGCCGTTTGCACGATGGCGATCTGTGTTGCATTACAGTGGTGCTTCGCGTCCCCCGTAAAGATCGTGAGGGGGGGGGGCGGAACATCATGTCAGATCCGTGTTGCAATCGGCTGAATTCCCTCCGCAGACACATCCTGTTGCGCGGTTGGTTGACAGGACCGCTCCCAAAGAATAACAGCCCCCTAGCCGAAAAGAGCTTGCGGGTTGGTATTCCCGCATTCGCATAGCGAACTCGATATCCACGGCGTCACTGATGTCCACCTGAGGGTGGCGTAGTGGCGCTCGTGCCCATCAGCACCACAGCGTCGCGCGCCACAAATGGAGCGCCTGTTGTGCCGATGTTCTTGTGCCTGCCTTTTGACCATATCCTAATTCAGCGGACGTTCGCTGCTCTACCGGCACCTTTCCGGCCGGGTGCCATACAGGCCATCGATTGCCGCGATGGTAACGATCAGGCGCGGTTTCCGCGATGAGGAACGCGATTACCGCGTTACTTGCGGCATCGGGTCTGGTATCCTGCGCGGTGCCGGACCTCGGTCCTCGCCCCGCTCCGCTGACGTCCGCCCAGGTTCGGACACAAACGCTGGCCGGTGGCACAGGTGCGTGGCCACGCGACGATTGGTGGGAAGGCTATGCCGACCCGCAACTGTCCCGCCTGATCGCGGAAGGTCTCAAGCGCGCGCCTGACCTGGCGGCGGCGAACGCCCGCTTCCGGGCTGCATCGGCGGTAGCACGCGAGGCGCGTGCCGGGCTCCTCCCGACGGTAGACACCCAGGCGACCATCGATCTGACCAAACAGTCCTACAATGGGGGCATCCCGCGGGAATTCATTCCGAAGGGCTGGAACGAGACGGGAATCGTCAACCTGCAACTAGCGTGGGACCTCGATCCCTGGGGTCGCAACAGGGCGCAGGCCCGCGCCGCCATGTCCGAAGCCGACGCGGCGGCGCTCGAGCTGACACAGGCGCGCCTCGTTCTCAGCACGGGGATCGCAGACGCCTATGCCGAGTTGGTCCGGCTCATCGCCGAACGCGACGTCTCGCTGGACACGATTGCGCTACGATCGAACACCAGGCGTCTGGTGGCCGAACGCGTCGCCAATGGCCTCGACACGCAAGCGGAGTTGAAGCAGGCGGTCGGCGCAATTCCCGCTGCCGAGGCGGATCTTGCCGCAACCGACGAAGCGATCGGACTGGTCAAGAACCAGCTCGCAGCGCTCGTCGGTCAGGGACCGGACCTTGCCGGATCGATCTCACCGCCAACCCGTCTGTCCGGCATGCACGGCATACCCGCCGACGTCAGGACCGATCTCCTTGCAAGGCGACCCGACATCCGTGCAGCCCTCGCCCGGGTCGAAGCCGCTGCCGCGCGCATCAAGGTTGCCCGGACGGCGTTCTATCCCTCGCTCGACATCACGGGCCTGATCGGTCTTCAAGCGCTGGGTCTGGACCGGGTGTTCAAGACCGGGTCGACCTATGGCAACGCTTCGCCTGCGATCGGCCTGCCCATCTTCCAGGGGGGGGCGCTGCGGGCACGCTACAGGGGCGCACGGGCCGAGTATGACGAGGCGGTGGCACAATATGATGCGACAGTGATCCAAGCCTTCCGCGAGGTCGCCGATGTCGCGGTCAGCCGCCAGGCGCTTGTCGATCGCCTCGGCAAGTCCGAAGCTGCATTGTTGGCATCGCGTGAGGCGTTCGACATCGCGCAGTTGCGATACAAAGGCGGGCTCTCGACCTACCTCGACGTCCTGACCGCGCAGAATGCGGTGCTGATCAACCAGCGCACCTCTGCTGTTCTGTCGACGCGCGCCTTCGCGCTCGACGTCTCGCTCGTCCGCGCCGTCGGTGGAGGATATTCCAGTCCTCTCCCCGCCGGGCCGGCGGCACCTTCCCTTCTTATCAAGGACAAAACCCGTGGCTGATGCCGTATCGACGCCCGCGACGCAGGAACCGCACGCCGGTACAGGCCAATCTGCACGCAAGCGAGCCTTCACCGGGATCGGCGCGGCCGTCCTGCTCGGCGCAGCCGGCTACGGCGGTTGGTATTTCCTCTTCTCAGGTTCGCGCGTCTCGACAGACAACGCCTATGTCGGCGCGGACACGGCGATGGTTACGCCGATGGTCGGCGGACAGGTGGCGGCGGTGCTCGTGGGCGACACACAGTCCGTGCGTCAGGGGCAGGTTCTGGTACGTATCGACGACCGGGATGCCCGTATCGCGCTAGCCTCCGCCGAGGCCGAGCTGGCACGCGCCCAGCGGCAATTCAACGAGACGAGGGCGACCGGCAGTGGACTGCTCGCTCAGGTCGACGCGCGCGATGCAGAGATCGTGCGGGCACGGGCGCAACTTGCCTCTGCCGATGCGGATGCAACGCGCGCGAAGGTCGATTATGACCGACGCCGCGCCCTCAGTGCAAGCGGCGCGGTGTCTGGCGACGAGCTGACTTCGGCGACCAACCGCCTTGCTGGCGCGCAGGCCGCGGTCGCGCTCGCGCGGGCCGGCCTGACCCAAGCCACTTCGACCAAAGCCGCTGCCCAGGGCACCTATTCCGCCAATCAGGCGCTGACCCGAGGCATTTCGGAAGGTGAATCGCCAGAGGTCCTTGCCGCTCGTGCCCGTGTCGATCAGGCACGCCTCAATCTCGATCGGACGATCGTTCGTGCCCCGCTGGATGGGGTCGTTACGCGACGCTCCGTTCAGGTCGGCCAGCGACTGGCGCCAGGGGCCACGGCGATGATGATCGTCCCGACGGCGCAGATGTACGTCGACGCCAACTTCAAGGAAGCGCAGCTCACCCGCGTGAAGCCCGGACAAAAAGCGGTGCTTACGTCCGATCTTTATGGTGGCGACGTCAAATATCATGGTCGGATCGTCGGCTTCGCGGGCGGCACGGGCGCGTCGTTCGCGTTGATCCCGGCTCAGAATGCGACCGGGAACTGGATCAAGGTAGTCCAGCGCCTGCCGGTTCGCATAGCGCTCGATCCCCGGGAACTGGCACAGCATCCGCTGCGCGTTGGCCTCTCGATGGAGGCCGAGGTCGAACTCGGAAACGATTGACGTGACCGGGACCGCGCAGGGCGATGGCCGCCTGACGGGTGGGAAGCTGGTGCTTGCCGCCATCGTTCTCGGAATTGCCAACTTCATGGTCGTGCTGGACACGACCATCGCGAATGTCTCGGTTTCCCATATCTCGGGCAGCCTGGGCATTGCACCGTCTCAAGGCATCTGGATCATCACGTCCTATGCGGTTGCAGAAGCGATCTGCGTTCCCCTGACGGGGTGGCTAGCGCAGCGCTTCGGCGCAGTGCGGACATTCATGTGGGGTATGATCGGCTTTACCGCATTTTCGATCCTGTGCGGTTCATCGACGAGTCTAGCCATGCTGATCGCGGCCAGGATCGGACAAGGAATCTGTGGCGGGCCGCTGATGCCGCTCAGCCAGACGTTGCTGATGCGTATTTTCGGTCGTGGAAAGAGCGGCATCGCCATGGGGATCTGGTCGGCAACCACCGTTATCGGACCGATCATGGGCCCCATTCTGGGCGGCATCATTTCAGACAACGCCGTGTGGAACTGGATCTTTTTCATCAACGTGCCGGTTGGCCTGTTCGTCGCCTTCGGTGCAACACGCTTCCTGCGCGGGATAGACCTGCCGACCAGTAAGGTCCGTCTCGACGTCGTCGGCCTGATTATGCTCATCATATGGGTGGGGTCGCTGCAGCTCATCCTCGATCTCGGTCGCGAACACGACTGGTTCGAATATGATCTCATCGTCGGTCTGGCGATCGTGGCGGTCGTGGCATTCGCCATGTTCGTGGCCTGGGAGCTGACCGAAAGCCAGCCGGTGGTTGACCTGCGCATCTTCCGATATCGTGGGTTCACCGCGGCGGTTATGGCACAGTCGATCGGTTTTGCCGCCTTCTTCGCCGCTATCATTATCATACCGCAATGGCTCCAGCAGAGCCTTGGCTACACGGCGACATGGGCGGGCTATGCGATGGCCTTCGTCGGTGTAGGCACCTTCATCATGTCGCCGGTCGTGGCGAAGATGACACAGCGCAGGGATGCACGAATGCTGGCTTCGGTCGGTCTGCTGGGACTCGGATTTGTCGCATTGATGCGAGTGGGGTGGACGTCGGGTGCTGACTTCTGGACCTTGGCTACACCTCAGATCGTCCAGGGTTTTTTCACCGCGTTCTTTTTCATTCCGCTCGCGACGCTGGCGCTGGGATCGGTCAAGCCCCAGGAGGTCGCTTCGGCTGCAGGACTGATGACCTTCTTGCGAACCGTGGGCGGGGCCTTCGGCGGATCCATCGGCGCGACGATATGGGACGACCAGGCCGTCGTCGCGCGGAGCGAGATCGTAGGGAAGTTGAACAGTTTGGCGATCGAGGAGCAGATGCGGCAAACGGGTATGTCGATGGATCAGATTCGCGGTTCCATTGTCCGGATTGTCGATCAGGAGGCGCTGGCCTTGTCGACGAACCATGTGTTCCTTTTGTCCGCCATCGTCTTCGCCACGGCGGCCGCGATCGTCTGGCTCGCGCCGCGACCAGCCGCAGCACCGTCGGCCGGTGCTGCGCACTGATGGCAAATTCGTTGGTCCGACATCGCGAAAGGAACTGCGCCATTAAGTCACTCAAAAGCAAAATGAGCATGATCCCGGACAGCGGGCTATAAAGACGGTCCCTTTTCTGGCTCAGCGCGGAAATACACAACAGTCGCATCTATGCTTCCGATCGGGGGAAGCCCGTGACGACCAATAAGGTGAACGCGTTAACGCTGGTACCAGGCGTCCACCCCGTCCGCGCTGATCGGCCTCCTGCGCCGGCGGTGCCGGCATGTGGCGGTAGAGCGTCGCGACCGAGACACTGATCGCTGGCGCAATTTCCCGGATCGTCATGTTGGAAGCCAGGAGTTTGCGCGCAGCCTAGAGCCGCTTCGGCGTCCTCACCGCTTTTCGACCGCCTACACGCCAGTTCTCCTGACCGGCAGCATACGTCATATCGAGAGCGGCAGCTATTAGAGCGGTTTGCGATCTGACGGAATCGCGAGGGATTCCCTAATCGCTAAATTTCTGATTCAAGGTGCGGGCTGTTGGAGGTCGGCATGGATGACCAGAGCTTATTCGCAGGATTTGCGGGATCGGGTGATCGCAGCGGTTGAGGTTGAAGGGTTGTCGCGGCGGGAGGCTGCGCGGCGCTATCGGATCAGCGCTGCGGCGGCAGTACGGTGGCTTCAGGCGTTACGGGAGGGGCGACGCGGGGCGCTTGCCCAAGGCGGCGACCGCCGCTCGCGACTGACGGGTCATCGAGCCTGGCTGGTGGCACTGATCGAGGCGGAGCCGGACCTGACGCTGCTCGCGGTCGCTGAGCGACTGCTGGCTGTGCATGGCGTGAAGGCGGACGCGGGGATGCTGAGCCGGTTCTTCACTGGCAACGGCATCAGCTTCAAAAAAAAGCGTTTACGCCTCAGAGCAACTGCGGCCTGACGTCGCGGTCCGGCGCGAGATATGGCGCGCCATGCAACCGACCCTAAGCACCAGCCGACTAATCTTCCTCGACGAGACAGGCGTCACTACCAACATGGTCCGCCGCTACGGGCGAGGTTTGCGGGGCAAACGCGTTCGTGGCTATGCGCCAGCGGGACACTGGAAGATCACGACCTTCCTTGCAGGGCTTTCCAGCGAAGGGATCGTTGCCCCCTTTGTTGTCGATGAGCCAATGAACCGGGCGATCTTCACCCAATATGTCCGCCAGTATCTCGTCCCGGAACTCAACGCTGGCGACATCGTCATCCTCGACAATCTCTCCAGCCACAAAGGGCAGGAAGCTGCTGCTCTGGTCGAGGCTTGCGGCGCAACCTTGCTCTTCCTGCCGCCCTACAGCCCTGATCTCAATCCGATCGAGATGGTATTCGCCAAACTCAAACACCTCTTGCGAAAAGCAGGTGAGCGATCACGAGATGGCCTCTGGAGCCGCGTCGGCTCACTCATCAATGACTTCCCGCCTCAGCAATGCAAAAAATACTTCCGCCATGCAGGTTATGATACCGTATGATCACAAACTGCTCTAGACGACAGTCTCGGGCTTTTCCTGCCGCTCCAGCATTCCCAATTGCTAAGCATCAACGGGACGGGCAGCACCGCTGCTCGATCGGACGTAGGCGACAACGCCAATCTTCCCGAAACCTGTTCCCAATTAAGTTTCCTCAAAATGGTCCGCGATCGATGGAAAAATGGGCGATGCCGGAAAACGGCAATTACATGATTCCGTCAGGCTAACTATCTATATTATCTCGGATTTTCCCTACTCTTGACAGTCGCGAGCGTCTCCCGCCTCGGGATGGCGGCGAATCTCGGTCTGAGTGCTGGCCGCGAAGTTGCTAGATTTGCCCTGACGCCACGAGCTTCTCCAAGAGAGCATTGACGCGCGTTTGCCAGCCTGGGCCGCTCCCACGCAAATGCTCGACCGTCTTCGCATCCAGGCGGATTTTCACCTCCACCTTGGGGGCGTCGAGCTTCGGGCGTCCCCGCCGGGACGGCTTCATTCCGGCCATGAAAGCCGCATCCATCGGCGGGTTGTCGTCGTGAATCTTCGGATCAAATTTGGCCATAATAAAACCTCGCTTCATGCTTCTCTGCCGGACGCAGGCTGATGGCGCGAACCGCATCGTCGTGAGAGCCGTCGGTGAAAGCCAGCACATGCAAGCGATCACCGATCAACCCTATGGCAACGAAACGGACCTCTCCATAATCGAAGCGGTCATCCTCGCGTTCAAAGGCCGTGTCCCAATCGAACCCTTCCGCAGCCTGCAAGGACATGCCATGTTTGGCTATATTCCTCTCGTCCTTGGCCGGGTCGAACTCGATTTCCATATCAATTTCGTACACCCATTAAATGGGTCGCGCAACAATTGTTGTGCACACAAAAAAATCGACATGGGGCGACATTATACCTCCGCCTTTGGCGCCGCCCATCCTGCTCGGGCCAAGGTGTCCGCAAGTGTCGATCGCGGCACATTGAATGTGCGGCTGATCGACGATTTGCTCGCGCCGCTCGCGAGGGCGGCTAATATCTGCTCAAGCTTCTCCACATCGATCTTGGGCGGACGGCCGCCGCGATGGCCTCGCCGTCTGGCGGCGGCGAGACCCGCCATGATGCGCTCACGTGTCAGCGCCCGCTCATATTGAGCGAGCGCGCCGAAAAGCGAGAAGAGAAGTTCGCCGTGCGGGGTTCCCGTGTCCATTTGCTCGGTAAGCGAACGGAAGGAGACGCCGCGCTCTCGCAGATCAGTCAGTATCGAGAGCAAATGCGGCAATGAGCGGCCGAGTCGGTCCAGCTTCCAAACAACGAGGGTGTCGCCAGTCTTCAGATATTCCAGGCAGGCTCTCAGGTTCACGCGATCCTCGCGAGCGCCAGATGCCTTATCGGAAAAGAGATGCCGGCTATCGACGCCGGCAGCGATCAGCGCATCGCGCTGAAGATCAACCGATTGGCGATCGTCGGTGGAAGATACGCGCATGTAGCCAATGAGCATGTCGGAAAACCCCTAATAGCATGTTGTCGGACAGCCCTACTTTCCGACAGTGTTTTTCGGACGCTATGGGGTTTGGGTACGCTCGGTTTTCCTGGCTCCGCCTGCTGGCGGCTTGGATTGGTGGTCGGGGGTATCATGGCCCGACGGTTATTATGTGTTTCCCGACAGACGGAAAGGACTTTACCTAACTCGCCTTCTTGCGAGCCATTCGCAGATAGGGCTATGAGGGTGACGCAATGCCGACCAACGCGATCGCCTTGTCACGCCTCCTGATTGCCGAGCGCCCGTCGCTTGTGCGCTGGGTGACGCGCATCGTCGGCAGCGAGCCGGCTGCCGAGGATGTAGCGCAAAACCTCTATATCAGGGTTCAGACGGTTGGGGATCACCCGCCGATCGCCAACAAGCGTTCGTTCCTGTTTCGTCTGGCCTCGAATCTCGCGGTCGACCACCTACGTTCGACCCGCCGACATGACGCGCTGTTCGCCGGCGATGTCGATACCTCGCAGGTCGCTTGCGGAGAACCGGGCGCGGAAGTCCGCTTGCTCGACCAGGAGAAGGTCCGCCGGATCGCGGCGATCGTCGAGACCATGCCGCTGCGTTGCCGCCAGGTGTTTGTGCTCATCAAGCTCGACGAGCTGAGCGTGGCCGAAACGGCGACCCGCCTCGGGATTAGTCAGGACATGGTGCGCAAGCATATCCGGCATGCTCTGCAAATCTGTCACCAAGCCCTCGCGGGCGATCAACCTGCGTGAGATATTTTATTCGGAGCACCTCTCGTTTCTCCCACGCCGAGCGTCATAGCAATGAAGGCCTTGGCGGCCTGACGCTTGGGGAGAAACGCTGATGGCTGATCCGGCTGACGATCCCTTGCCGAAACCCATTACCGACGAAGCGGCGCGCTGGATCGCGGCCGCCGAAGGCGATGCGCTGTCAGCCGAAGAGGGAATCGCGCGCGATACATGGCTCGCGGCCGACGCGCGCCATGCCCGCGCATTCACTGAGATGCAGAACATTTGGGCGCATATGGGCGGCGTTCCCGAAATCCCTTCGCTTCGCGCCAGTCTGCCGCCGCCGGGACGGCGGTCCCGGCGATCGACGCCGCGCGCTATTGGACCGCGTCGGCATCGCTGGATCGGTCCGGCGCTGGCGGCAAGCCTGGCGCTGGTGTTCATAGGCATTGCCGAGGACTTGCCGACCCGGCTGCGCGCCGACGAGATGACCGCAACCGGTGAGCGTCGCGTGGTGAAGCTGCCGGATGGATCGACCGTCCACCTCGACACACGCAGCGCCATCGCCTTCGATTTTGGCCGCGATCGGCGCGTGGTGCGACTGCTGAGCGGCGAGGCCGCCTTTACCGTCGCGCCTGATCGGCGGCGCCCTTTCACCGTCGAAGCGAGCGGCGGATCAGCGACGGCGCTGGGCACCCGCTTTCTCGTCCGCAAGGATGACGGTGGCGCCAGCGTGACGGTCACGGAGCATAGCGTCCGCGTCGCCTACCCAGCCCCGCAGGGGCCAGCAGCGGTCGTCGCCGAAGGTCAGAGCCTTGCCTATGGCACGGGTGGTATCCGCCAAGCTGCGCCGGCGAACACTGCCGATGCGATGGCGTGGACCGAAGGCGTGTTGGTGTTCAAGGACAAGCCGCTCGCGCAGGTCGTCGCCCAAATCGGGCGCTACCATCGCGGCTATGTCCGCGTGCTGGGCGAGGCGCAGGCGCTAAGGATCAGCGGCGTGTCGCTGCTCCCGCTCGCCTCGCTTCCCGAGACACCGCCAAAACCCAAGGAAGCGCCCAAGCCCACCGAGAAGCAGGAAAAGACGCCGACCCCGCCCAAGGTCGATCCGGTCACACGGCCAATCGCGCCGATCGCCACCACCACGCCGGCACCGCAGCCCCAGCCTGTCGCAACACCGGCGCCGACGCCGCCGCAAGCCGAGACGGCCGCGCCCAAGACAGCGCCGGCCCCGCCAGCGCCACAGGTATCGAGCAACGCGCCCGACACCTGGGAAGGCCGCGTGCTGGCCCGCTTGGAGAAGTTTCGACGATATCCCGGGACGGCGCGCAGCGCGCGGCAGCAGGGCGTCGCCTATATCCGCTTCCGCATCAACCGCGACGGGCATGTCCTGTCGTCGTCGCTCGCCCGCAGTTCGGGTTTTCCCGTCCTCGATCAGGCCGCGCTCGAAACGCTGCGCCGGGCCGATCCGCTGCCTAAGATTCCACCCGATCGGCCCGACGAAATGGAGCTGTCGGTACCGGTTGAGTTCTTTCTGCGGTAGCTTTGAGCACCAGTTGTCCGACAATCAGGTGATTCCGAAACCAGAGGCTTGCGTACGTTTACGACCAGATTCTGCGATGCCCCCCAGTACGGCCTTATCGTAAATTGGTGACGAAGTACGGGCGGGCGACCTCGTCTGCCTGGGCACGATATGTCGTGATCTGCCCGCGATCGGCCTGAGCCAGCGCGGCCTTTAAGTCTGCCGCGTCCAGGTCCTGGCAGTAAGCCGGGCTGCCTGGCTGCTGGCGCCAGGACTCTGAAAGAGAGCCCCCATCAATGGCGTCGAAGCCGATCGCATCGATGAGGCCGAGCACTACGCCCTTAGCCTTCGCATCGTCCCCGGCGACGGAGAGACAGATCCGGCCCTGTGTACCCGCCACACCCCCCCCTTGTAGCCAGACTTGAAGCTACGATGTTATTGAACGCCTTCACCACGGGGCGTCCAATCGTGCGCGCCACCCACTCACTTTCGGGCAGGCCATCCTTTATCTCCTGGATTCGGCCATCCCGCGAAGGGTAGTAGTTCCCGGCGTCCACGACGATCGCGTGAGACGCAGCCAGAATGCCCCGGGGCAACTCCGGCACCCCCTTCTCATACCAACGCGCATTGATCAGAACCCATGTGCCCATTGGCGTAGTCCGAGGGACATGATGCGCCATATGTGGACGGCCCCCTCCCTGCAAGATTTGGCAGATAATATT
>NZ_JBMDJF010000031.1:0-21021 GCF_057809055.1 Sphingobium sp. FG58
CAGGCCGTCAACCTAACCTGCTGATACCCCTCAACTTAATTTCCGATCAGGCTCTGAGAGTCAGCGCGTCGATGGGCTTCCATTGGAAATGGGCAAAGATGGCCTTGGTACTCGCCTTGACCGGATCATTGCCGATGAAAAGCGGCAGCCCGGCATAACGCAAGTCCTGCGAGGTCCGGTAAACCGACTTCTGCTTCTGATAAAGCCCGCCAAATGTATATTCGATCCTGTTTCCTAGAGATCCATTCAGCCGCATCTCCTGACTGAACGACCAGAAACTCAAATCATTGTCGCTATTACTATGCGCAAGTGGCGTCAGATCATCATCGTTGCTGAAACGATTGTCATATGCGCGATAGGCAATAATGGACACGATCTTCATGGCATCTGACAGATTAAGTTCAGCCTGTCCCGAAACGCCCCACCCCTCAAAACGGACGCGTCCGTCTCCGGTTGTCGCTTGCCTCACCCCGCCTTCCGAAGCGAAAGCGGCAGGGTTGGTGTCGGCGAGCGAGTTGTACGTGCTGAAGTTGCAGAAACGACCACAGACGAACCGCGAGTCATATTGCAGATTTCCGGCAAAAGGATTGATGTCCAGAGGCCCAAATGCGCCGAAACTATAGGGTGGATTGAACTGGGTCGGAAGGATTGGGGATGCAGGACCGCCATTGGGGAAGTTGCGTTCAAGTAGCACCGCACCGGCCTGAACCCGACTGTCGATCGTATAATCGCCAATAATGTTGATATCGACCGCATCGCTGGGTTGGAAACGCAGTTGTCCTCTGACTGCCTGATAATCCACCTCTCCTTCCCGTGCGAGTTCGCAATCGTTTCGCAAGCTGGTGCGCGGCACGCCTCCCGCAGGATTGACCGGCACATTTTGTCCGAGATTGTTCACAATGGTTGCCCCCCCGCCAGCAGGATAGACACAGCCAAAATCGAGCCGCTTAATATAGCCATCCTGCTTTTTGGACACGGCGGACAATCTGGCCGACACAGTTTCGGTAAGTCCGAAGTCTGCGCTTGCTCGCAAGTCGATCCGCTGACGGCTGCCATAGGCAACCTGAATATATCCGCTATTGCTGCCCGTTGGACGTTGAGAATAGAGTTTGACCGCGCCGCCGATGGAGTTTTTGCCTGCCAAAGTCCCTTGTGGCCCGCGCAGGATTTCAACACGATCCAGGTCGAGCAGATCAAATACCGATCCGGTCAGTGTCGCATAATAGACATCGTCGACATAAATGCCCACGCCCGGCTCCAACGCCGGATTGAAATCGAACTGCCCCACGCCGCGGATATTCGCGCCAAGAGACGGGCCGAAAGCTGGCCCTTGCGGCTTGAGAGTAACCGACGGTGCCTGATTTGCTATCTGGCTGAGATTTGTCTGGTTGCGCGCTTCCAGCATAGCGCCCGAAATAGCGGTTATAGCAATGGGCGTATCCTGAAGGCTTTGTTCGCGAAATTGGGCGGTAACGATGATATCGTCCACGCCAATTACGTCTGAACTGTTCGGCCCATTATTGCTGTCCTGCCGAGCGGGCGGCTGAGCCGGAGGCTGGCCGCCAGAGGTTTGCGCAGATACCTGCCCCGTACAAAGCAGGCTGGCCCCCGCCAGGAAAATCGCGCGCTTCGGGATCGTTGTCATGATAGCCTTACCCCTCCTCTATTGTCATTCTGGTTGCTTTGAACGTGCGTCATCCTTCACCGCCCCGGACAACCGGCACGGTGTTTCGACTCCAGACTTTTGCAAAATGCTACGTCGTCGAAATCTTCATCTTTGATTCTGCCATTTCACCCTATTGTTGAAGGCCATATGCCTACCCCCAACGAGCATGTTCAGGCCCCGGCGCAAATGCCGTTTCCGGGCTTTCCCAACCACCAGTGGCAAGGCTTTGCCGAACCGCTGGGCGATCTTCCACCCTGGCCAGCCAATTGACGACACGGGGATGGTTTGCGAGTTGATCCGGCGTCAAAATGCGAAGCGAGCGACAGGTCGCAAAATAATCGATGTCGGCAAGGGAAAAGCTGTCTCCCGCAACCCATTCCCCATCGCCGAGCGCGGCATCGATTTTTTGCAATCCCAGCGCCACCTTCCGCAAGGATTCTGTGACAAGCTCTTGGGGATAATCATTTTCGAAGGCACGCGACCAACCATCCCTTACAAGCCGTAACGGGATTTTTGCGGCGATTGCTGGAGGCAGGCTCTTGCCCGGCAAGGTCGGGGCCAGAAAGCGCTGACACCCGAGCAGGTTTACCGCTGGCATCAATGTTTCGTTGATGAACCGCGCACCCGCCAACATCATATTGTAAGTGACCGGTGTGCCGGGCTGAAGGCTCGCGCCGCCAAAAGCAATATCGAGATATTCGCTCATGAAGAAGGACTCGGTAATCTGCCGACCGTCATGCACGAGCAGAGGCCCTTCTCCTTCACAATTGAATCGAGATTCCAGTGATGGTTCGGGCATGCGCTCACCATATTGCTCGAACGCCAGGATATCGACCGGGATCAGCCTGCAATCGATCGCCTTCTCCGCAATTACGATCAGGGGCTTGAGCCAAGGCCCGTTGGGCGCCCAGTGATAAAGCTCAAGCATCGATAGCGCCCCCCGTACCCACCAGCCGCTCAAAGCCGTCCCTGAAATGGGGGCTAGCAAGCGACAGGCATTTCCTGACGCTTGGCCGCCGCCCCGTTCGGCGCAGCCAGTTCATGAAATTCGGCGTCCGCCTGTCGTTCGCAGCGTCGTCAAACATCTGCGGAAGTCCAAACAACATCATGAACCCGACCAGGTCGGCTGCGGAACATGCGTCCCCGGCGATCCAGTCACGATCAGTCAATGTCTGGTCGATCGCTGAAATTCCGTGCAACAGTCGTTCTTTGCTCTCGGCCAGTTCCGCTTCGGTAAATGTGCCGTAAAAGGCTTTCGACCATGCCGCCCGCCGCTCGGGAAGCGGTATCCGGTCGATTGCCGCCTTCATCATGTCGGGATCGAGTTTGCGCAAGCTGGGGCCCACAAACATGCTCCACCCGATCTGGCTGGCGGCAGGTCCGACATATTGATCGAAGAAGCGGCTCCACCAGCGCATGCGCCAGATTTCATATGGATCGCGCGGTCGGAGCGGCGGGCCATCGAATACCATATCGATATAGTCGATCATGGCTGTGGATTCCCGGATCAACGCGCCGTCATGGACCAGCGCTGGTATCGTCCCGTTGGGATTGACCGCCAGATAGTCCGGCTTGTGCTGGTCGAACGTCAGCATATCGATGAAATGGCTGTCATAAGCGACACCCTTTTCAATCGCCGCGACAAGGGGCTTTCCCGAATTCGCGTTCGGTTCCCAATGATAAATGTCCAGCATTTGCTTTCCTCACTCGTACCAGATCGCCATGCCGCGCATTTCGACGCTCGAACGCGGCTCGACTTCAGGTGGACAGTTGGGATCATCGAACGCCCCATGGGGAACGTGGTGGGCGACCCCGCTATCGGTGTCATGGGTCTTGAACACCAGCGCTTCGTCACGGGTCATGTTGGAAAAATAGGCCCAGCGCTGCTTGGGATTGTAACGAATGGTCAGTGCTTCAAAGGAAAACAGGATGGCCCCGTCGCGATCGAACATGGCGTCGGCCGGCATCAGATCCTCAGACGAGAGCGAACGCGCGTCACAGACTGCCAAAGGTACATCCTGGGGCGGCGGCGTCAGCGCGCGCCAGACATTATATTGCGCGACCCGTTTAATGGGCCTGTCTTTTTCCGTTTGCACGCGGGCAAAGAAATCTGCCGCGGTCTTGTCGCTTACGTCGATATGGACGAAGCGGGCAGGCCTTGAATTATCCAGCGCTCCAGAGTCCTGGGACCTTTCTCCGAAACGCAAACCAGCGCCGCCCACGATTATGATTTCGTCGGCACCGGTCATATCCAGAAGCAGCTTTTGGATTTCCGCCGGATGAATATGGTCGACTTCGTCGCGCTGCCGGAAATCGCCGATCCTTGTCCTGTGAGGATAGATGGCGAACCCCTCGCGGTCGAGCGAAGGCGCGTGATCCCAGAGGCGCGCATCTTCTATCTCCACCGCATGCTGGACGATGTTCATAACATCCAGGCGTGTATCATTAGCGTGAAATTTCGGGCGCGTAGCCAGTGGTCCGGCAAAGCCCAGAACAGCGGTCGTCGTCAAAGTCGTGGCCAACATGGTCGCTCCAGATCAGAGGAAATAGGCAATGGTGCGGAATTCGACGCTCTGGCGCGGCACCGCATTGGTGTGACTGCGATCTTGAAAGGCAGTATGGGGGACACGCCAGGGCGCCTGGCGGCGGCTATCATGGAATATGAATAGCAACGCCTCGTCCCGGTTCATATTTTGAGAAATACCACCAGCGATGATGGGGCTGATGCAGGAATATGGCCGCTGCCATTGCCTGATCCTCACCCTCGATCGGCGCAAGCATCTCATGACGGTCGGGAATCTTGTCGACGATGAACATGGTGTTCACGACACCTTCGTCATCGCCGACGCTGCGGCCATCGCAAAGCGCAAGGGGACTGTCTTGCGGAGGATCGGAGAAAACACGCCAGAAACTGGAATATATATACCGCTTGTAGGGCGGCTTATCAGGGAATTGCTGGCGATATAGCTGTGCGGCAAGCTGGTCGACGCGATCGGGCGCCGCGTCCACATGCGCCTCCCCTGCCGGGGGCTGTACACCTCCATAATAGCCAGCGCCTTCATCCCTGTCGTCTTGCGACCGATCGCCTGATGAGCGGACCATAGCGCCGATGGTCGCGACGTAATCGGCACCCGTCAGCCGCTTGACGGCATGGGCGACTTCGGGCGCGTAATGCGCATTCACCTCCTCATAGTCGAGAAAGTCCTTTATCGCACTTTTGTGCGCGGTAAGCATGAAGCCATGACTGGCGAGGGTGAACTCAGCAGCTTGGGGGCGTGCGTCGCGGATTATTACCTTATGCGCCTCATAGCTGCCGGTATTTACCTCCTCGCCCGCGGAAACAAAGCGGCGATTGATCGCCGAGCCGGGGGCAAGATAGTTGATTTCGGCTTCGACAGCGGGTGCATCGCTTTCATTATAGGTCATGACACTCTTTCTAGTGCGCTTCGCCGGTAAAGGTTCGGAGCGCCGGATTGGTCAGGTCGAGCATCGCCAAAGCGGCTTTGACACCTGGACGATTTGCGACCCGCTCACGCCATTCGGCCAGAAAGGGATGCCGCTGATCGTCCGACAGATCCGGGAACATGCGGACCGCATACATGCCAAGATGCGCAAAGAAATTAATGTCGGCGAGCGAAAAAGTGTCACCAGCCAGCCAAGGGCCGGCCGCCAGAGCCTCCTCCGCTTTGGCAAGCGCCAGCGCCACTTTGCGGCTCGAATTGTCGAGATCTTCCTGCGTGAAACCCGAACGTGCCGTTTTCCATTTTTCCCGTTGTTCGTGAAGCGGGATGCGCGCGACCAGACGGTCAAAATCCCCGCTCTCGATCCCACGCGCCAATACCCCCACGAAGCGGTGCCAGCCATGCATGGAGACAGGATTCATCACATGTTCGTCAACAAATTTGTTCCAAAGCCGCATTCGGGCGATTGCAACAGGATCATCGGGCCTGAGCGAGGGAGTGTCGGGGAAGGCGTCTTCCAGATATTCGTTGATCACCGAGGACTGGGTAATAATAGCGCCGTCATGATCAAGAACCGGCACCTGACCTTCGGGATTGATCGCGAGGAACCAGGCTTCATGCTGCTGAAACCGGTGCAGATCGACATAACTGCTCTCGAAGTCGATTTTCTTCTCTTTGAGCGGTATCAGACATTTGAGCGAATTTGCGCCGGGTTCGGCGTGGAAAAGCTTTAGCAACGGGGATCCTCTCTCATGTCGCAGCACCGTGTATTGTTTCACGATTTCTGTTTAGAGACGATACGGATCGAAATGCGGGCCGCAAAGCAGCCAATGCACTATCGCTGCGATAGCCTAATGGCTATCGGTTGGGAGATTTGAGATGCTCGGAGTGACATTCAGACAGCTGGAAGTCTTTGTCGAAACGGTTGATGTCGGGAGCTTCCATGGCAGCGCGGAGCGGCTTGGCGTCGCGCAAGTATCCGTCTCTGGGCATATTCAGGCGATGGAGCGGGCGCTTGGGCATACACTCTTCGTGCGACGCCCAGGCAGCGCTGCGGAATTAACGCCCGAAGGAAGAGTGGCCTATCGTCATGCCGTAACCCTATTGGAGGAAATGCGCGCGATGATGAATGATCTTGGCGGCCAAGGCCGAGCCAATCTTCGTCGGCGGCTCGTCGTCGCCGCATCCAGTTATGTCAGTTTTCGCCTGGCGCCGATTATCGCGGAGTTTGGAAATGCGCATCCAGAATGGCAGATCGAAATCGAACCAAGCGATCTGCAATCGGCCGAGACGTTGATAGAAAATGGCAAGGCAGATCTGGGGTTCACAATGTCTCTTGAAGGGCGTCCACCCGTGAATTCCGAATTCATCTGGCGCGAACAGTTGGGCGTTTTCGTCGGTAAAGAGCATCCACTTGCCAAAAGATCGAAGGTTTCATCGGACGACCTTGCCCGCGTTCCTCACATCTATTTACCCAAAAACTATCCGCTCCGCACAGTTATGGATGATGCCATGGCGCAGCTCGGCATTTTGGGAAGTCCCATAGCCCTGCAGACGGAAAACGCGGCGCTCGCGCAGAAAACCCTGCTCAAGGGCAATGCCGCCGCCGTCCTCTTTGCGGACATGTTGCGATCCGACCTTGATCGGGGAGACCTGGTCGAACTGAACCTTGAAATTACTACACCGGCTCTGGAGGTGCGGCTGATCAAGGCGAAAGGCGCTCTGGTCGGTCGGGCTGCCCGATCGCTTATGGAGATTGTCAACGAAGCATCAAGGAACAATCTCCTGATCAGGGATCAGCTGATCTATTCCGTCCAGTAAAGTCGAGAATGAACCGGATATTGGCGCGCTCACGACCGCTCCACGCATGACGGCATCGTCGGCTCTTTACATCATTTGCATTTCGTCCGATGAGACGGACGTTACGCTAGGGACCCGACCGCGCAGATTGAGAGATTTCCTAATGGCCGATACTGACAAGACTGATCTCACCCAGCTCACCGTGCAATTGCTGAGCGCTTATCTGGCCAACAATATCGTCGCGCGCGAAGATCTCGCCGACCTCATCACGACGACCCGCTTGGCTTTGTCGAATGAGACGGCACCGACGCCGTTGGCCGAGCCAGTATATCTGCCCGCAGTCACAATCCGCAAAAGTCTGACGTCTCCAGAGCATATTCTCAGTCTGATCGACGGCAAGCCATATAAGATGCTAAAGCGGCATCTTGCCCAGCACGGACTGACTCCTGATCAATATCGCGAACGCTATGGACTGCCTCGCGACTATCCGATGACCTCCAAAAACTATTCCGAGCAACGGCGCGCTACGGCCGCTCGGATTGGCCTGGGGTCGCGCAAGAATGGGCGCCCGGTGTCGCCGGCAAGCGCGGCTCCGTCGAACGGAAAGCCCGCTGATCGCAACGCCAAGCCTGTGGCTGAAACCCGCGAGCAACCATCCTCCGCACCTGGTGGAACGATGGCAAAGAAAGCCGAAGTCACCAGCACGCCAGCGTCGAAGTCTGTATCCACGAAGGCGACGCGCAAAGCGCCGGCAACAAAGCCAGTAGCGACGGCCGACACGCCACCTGCGGCAGCGCCAGAACCGGTCGGAGCGGTGAAGAAAAGCGTTGCCAGAGCCAAGCCGGCCAGCAAGCGCGAAACGCCGAAGGCCAAGGAAGGCCGCTCGTCCCCGTCGGAGCAGAAATCCAAGGCCATTCCGCCTGTTGCAGCGGCGGCTGAAGCGGCCAAGGTCATGCCGAAAGGTAATGCCAGCAAACCAACTGCGCGCATACGGCGGACGCTCAAGATCAAGACCCCAAATTAGGATCGGCATGGAAGGAGGCGCGCAGGCGATTGCCCGCCCCCTTTCGCGTTCGATCGTGCGCCAGACCGGAACCTGCAGATTGCGATAGCGTGGGTTGATCGATGCGTTAACCTGCGCCTGATGTTGTGCGAACGCCGGATGCCGCGCCAAAAAAGGTCAGTCATCAACAATGGCCGAAAGAAGCCGCGCCGACCACGGCGCGCGCAGGACGTTTTTTTGCGGACAAGGGCCATTTGAGGAAACCGAACGCCCATCTCCAATGAAACTTGATAGAGCGGCTACCTGCTTAACAGTTCAATCTGTCAAATTTGGGCAGAGGAGA
Source organism: Sphingobium sp. FG58 (assembly GCF_057809055.1). Lineage (NCBI taxonomy): Bacteria > Pseudomonadati > Pseudomonadota > Alphaproteobacteria > Sphingomonadales > Sphingobiaceae > Sphingobium > Sphingobium sp. FG58. The sequence goes on from NZ_JBMDJF010000031.1 coordinate 8,274, forward strand.
TAAATCTATGCGTAATGTTCTGGTCACAGGTGCGTTTGGAGTTGTTGGACGTGCCGTCGCCAAGGGATTCATGGATCATGGCGATCGTGTCGTCCGCCTGGACAAGGCAGCTCATGCACCCGACATCAATACAGGCGGGATCGATATTGGCGGGGTAGATTTGACTGACCCAAATCAGGTTCGTCTCGCGACAGCGAGAATTTGCGACGAACTGGGTCCGATCAATATTCTGATCAACGTCACAGGTGCCTTCATCTGGAAGCCAGTTGCGGAAAGCGATCCGCAGGACTGGAAAATGATGTATGACCTGAACGTCCTGACCTGCCTGACGATGACGAAGGCTGTATTGCCGCACCTGATATCGAGCAGCGGCTCGTCGATCGTCAACATCGGCGCTGCTGGCGCGCTTTCGGCGGGAGCCGGGATGGCGGCCTATGCTGCATCGAAGTCGGCAGTGCATCGCATGACCGAAAGCCTGGCTGCCGAACTGGCCGACTATGATTGCACCGTCAATGCCATTCTTCCCACGATCATCGATACACCAGCCAATCGCGCCGCGATGCCCGATGGGCGGGGCGAATGCCCGTTCCAGCCTTTCAGGGATTTTCTTCGGCCTACAGAGGGTGTCATTTTTCCTCCCGCGCCTCGGCCTCTTGAGACTTTCTAACGCATCCGTACATTCGTTATTCTGCTCGGAAAGCCGGAAGGCTACACGCATCTCACAGAATTGATCAATCGTAATATTATGATATGATATTTTACAAATTATAATATCTCATTAGGATTATTGCAAGAATGTTTGGCGTGCGAGCTTTGCGGGAGCAGGAGCCATCTCCTTTGTCCGAAATGCCGATCATCAAGCCAAACAGCCCGCAGTGACGCGCATTTCGATAGACTAGCATTTGCAATTGGTCGTCATTAAAGAGGAAATATGGATACCCAAGACCAGCTTACAGCCAGCAGCGGCGGAACGATCGACGAGGATGTCGCGCGACTGCGCGATTATCTCGACAACCTTGAACGGAAGGGCCTCGATCGCCTCCCCCCTGAACCGAAGCTAGGTGTTGAACTTGGCGTCTCGCGTAGCCGCTTGCGGACCATGTTGAAGCGGATGGAAGATCAAGGAATGATCTGGCGCCATGTTGGAAAGGGGACTTTTCTCGGTCCGCGCCAGGTCACCATTGAATCGGCGAACGTCGCCGGCTCGATCAGCGTGCATGATTTTTTTGAAGCGCGCTTGTTGCTCGAACCCCAATTGGCAGCACAAGCCGCAATTCACGCTACGCCAGCCGATCTCGAAATATTGGAAGGCTGCGTTGCCGACATGGCATCCGCAACATCTTTCATTCAGTGGCGAAGGCTAGACGACAAACTGCACCGGTCGATAGCACGTGCTACACATAATCCTTTGATGTTGATCCTGTATGATGCCCTCAAGTCGCAAGTGCGCATGGGCCTTGAACAACGACTTGAGGAAGTTTTCGGCGTTCCGCCTGCGCCACGCAGTGCGACGGAAGTAGAACATTTATCATTCATCGACGCGATCCGAAGCCACAATCCCGAACGCGCAGCGCAGGCAATGCGCGATCACATCAGTTCGGTTAGAAGCAGCCTTTTTAGCGCACAGTGACGAGCGAAGCGGAATTCATCACCTACCGCATGTTGAAGACGTAGCGCGTTGATTGGGTCAGTTGCTCGCTGCGATCATCGCGATATGATTTTAGCGGCGATTGCTACGGGTGCCGCGAATGCAGTTGAATGAATATTCCGCTCGGACTTCGTCATTGTGATATTTTGCAAACTCACATTGGCGCAACTTGAGTACGACAAAATTCAGGTCATATCCGCAGGTATATTAGCGTCAGAATCTCGACCTTTTCTCCCATCGGACCATGTCCAGACGCCCTACAGCAATTTCACTTCCTTGAGCGGCACCGACGCATCAGCCATTTGCGCCTGATCCAGGATCGCACCTGAAATGACATGGGCTCGGCCCTGTACATAATCCTTAACCGCATTGACGCAGTCGAGCGCGATCAGCTTTCCATCCTTGAGATAAAGAACGGAAAAGCTGCGGGTTGCCGGGTCGCCGCGCAAAATGGTCTGGTCATGCCCAGTGGACAGGCCCACGGTCTGGAGCTTTAGATCATATTGGTTCGACCAGAACCACGGCACAGCATGATATGCTTCTTCCTTGCCCATGATATGACCGACCGCCGTTTTCGCCTGGTCGTTGGCGTTCTGGACGGATTCGAGGCGGATCTGCGCGCCGCGCGCGAAATGATTGGTATGGCCCGCACAATCGCCCACCGCATAGATGTCGGGCAGGCTGGTGCGGCAATATTCGTCCACATCCACGCCATTGCATCCAACCGCGCCCGCCGCGATCAACGGACCGGTTTCGGGAATGATACCGATGCCGACGATCACCATATCGGTTTCGATCCGCTCGCCATCTTCCATCAATATGGCGGTCGCTTCGCCATCCGTCACCTCGATGCTGCCCATCCGCGTGCCGGTGCGCAGGTCGATGCCATGGGCGCGATGCTCCGCCTCGTAAAAGCGGGACAGTTGCTCGCCCGCAACGCGCGCCAGTACGCGGTCCAGTGCTTCGAGCAGTACGACCTTCTTGCCGAACTTCGACAAAACGGCCGCCGCCTCCAGCCCGATATAGCCACCGCCGATGACGGTGACATGGTCAATCTGGCCAAGCTTCTCCATCATCGCGTCGACATCGTCGCGACGGCGCACACCGTAGACGTTGGGGGCATCGGCGCCAAGGCAGCTGAGCATGCGCGGGCTGCCGCCGGTACACCAGATCAGCTTGCCATAGCTGATCTCCCGGTCGCCAGCGGTCACGACCTTGCCCGCCGGATCGACCGCCTTGACGCGCAGGCCCAGCAACATATCGACCTGGCGCTCTTCCCAAAAGCTCGCCGGCCGGATCAGGATGCGTTCGAAGCTCTTGTCGCCCGCGAAATATTCCTTGGACAGGGGCGGACGTTCATAGGGCGGATGCTTTTCATCGCCCACCATCGCGATCGATCCCTCAAAGCCCAACTGGCGCAGCGAAATCGCCGCCTGAGCGCCCGCGTGTCCGGCACCCACGATCACGACATCATAATGGCTCATTCGAACTTCCCGACAAAAAAGCGATTTTTGATATTTTCTTCGGCCGACTCTACCTTACGCGCAGAGAGCCTGTGAACGTCGTGAAGCTCGCACGCGACGGCGCGTGTCGGCACATGCTGTTCCGGCCAATGGCGAAAAGGCAGGACGGTGCCATCCTGTCGCCACTGATCCACCTCATCCAGCACGATATCAGCGATCAGCCATTGCGTCTGGTTTAGCGCTCCGCATGCGAATACACCGTCATCGGGTGTCACGCCGTCGGGCGGACCGTAAATTGCGGCAGCGCCATAATTATCGTCCAGTGAAGGCAACCAAGCCGCCTCTCCCACTGTTGGCGCCTGAACGACATAGCATTGATTTTCCAGCGCACGTGCCTGCGCGCCGATACGAACACGCCAGTAACCCTGCATACTGTCGGTGGCAGAGGGCACCAGAATGATCCGAGCGCCCGCTTCGGCTTGCGCCCGCGCGATGAGAGGAAATTCGGCATCATAGCAGATCGAAATTCCTACCCGCCCGATCGGCGTATCCATGACATGAATGGCCTCGCCCCCTGCTATCCCCCAATTTTCCCGCTCGAACCGGGTCATGACGATTTTATCCTGGTGGGCGGAGCGACCGTCCGGACAAAAGAGGTGGGCGCGATTGACTGTCAGCCCGCGCGTATCACAACATGGGCGGCTGGCGCTCAAGATCGTGACGCCATAGTGCATGGCCAGTTGGCGATGCAGCTCATCAATCTGCTCTCCCAGTGCCATAACATGGTCCAGCGATGCCTGGAGGTCTGCCGATGCACCGTCGCAGCCAGCCAGTTCCATGGACGCATATTCAGGAAATACCAGAAGCTGGGCACCCCGAACCGCAGCGTCGGAGACCCAGCGGCTGAGCTTTGCTTCCCACGCGCCATAAGAGGGCAGGCGCTCGATGGGGTATTGCGCAGCCGCAACGCGAATTTTCGTCATCCGGGCGCCTATAGCGTTTTCAGCCAGAAGCGCATGACATGATCGCTCTCCGTGTCTTGACCAACTTCCTTCCAACGCATCACGGTCGTGAAGCGCGGCGCAATACGATAGCCGCGACCTTGCCAGAAGGTCGTCAGATCGCGGGCGCCAGCTGGCCGTGACGGGTGATCCGCTTCACGCTCCACCGCGCAAAACAGGGCACGGTTCGCTCCTGCAGCGCGGGCTGCGGCCTCCCGTTCGTCAAAAAAACGGTGACCTATTCCCATACCGCGAAATTGCGGCAGAAGCACCGATTCACCGAAGTAGAATAGCTGACCGACATCGAGCCCCGCAGCCTGAAAAGGTGCTGTGATGGCATCCGACTGGGTTGCCATCGGCGACGCAGTCGCCATGCCGACAGGTATTTCGCCGATCCGGGCAACGACCAGCACGGCAGCCGGGTCGTTCAGAAACTCGGATAAATAATTGGCTTCATACTCCAGACTACCATCATAAAGATATGGCCAGCCCCGGAACACCGTCATGCGCAGGGTCGAAAGCGCTCGAAGCGATAGGTCGTCCCTGCCGACGCGCTCAACTTCCACCGATGCCGCCAACTCCGCGGGCATTATTCAGCCTTCACCTGAGCCAGCCAGTCGGCCAGATTATAATGATTGCTGACGCGCGCGATAAGGCCGCCGCGCAGTTCAAAAAAAGCGCCGACACGCAGTTGGTAATGCTGCCCGGTTGCTGGCGGAAGATCAGTATCGGTTTCCTGATATTGCCCCTTGAGCATGAACTCGGCCGCCGCTCGCTGGCCGTCGCTTGACGCCAGGAAAACCGGATTGATGACCTCCTCACGATAGCAATGGTCCATATGCCGCAGAAACGCAGCGAAGGCCGCCTTTCCGTGCCGCGGAGCGCCCTGCGAGGGTTCGTGTACGACATCCTCAGTCAGGAGTTCTAGCATCGCAACGCTGTCGCCACGATTGAACGCTGCATAATAGCGGCTCAGAATATCCGAACTCATACCCTCAGTCTTCCGGCGCTATGGAGACGCGCAAACCGCTCATCTCGGTGGTCAGCACTATCTGGCAGGACAGACGCGATCGTTCGTTGCGATGATCGCTGCTGTCCAGCAGATCATTTTCATCCTCGCCCAGTGCCAGCAGATCGCCTGCGCTCTGATCCACAAAAACATGGCATGTGGCGCAGGAGCAGCAGCCGCCACAGAGCGCGAGCAGTTCGTCCATGCCCGCATCGCGGATCGCTTCCATCAAGCTGATGCCGGCTTCCGTCTCGATCGACCGCGCATTCCCGCCCCGATCGACAACGACAATCTCAATCATCAGGCGGCCTTCCCGTTCAGCCGATCAGCATGCCAGCGCAAATGGTCAGCCATGAACGTCGAAATAAAATAATAGCTATGGTCGTAACCCGGTTGCAGTCTCAGGATAAGCGGGATGCCCGCAGCAGCGCACGCCTCTTCCAGCAACTGGGGTTTGAGTTGTTCGGCCAGGAACTGATCCGCGTCCCCCTGATCGACCATCAGCGCATCGGCCCGCGCGCCATCCTCAATCAACGCTACCGCATCATGCTTGCGCCAGACCGAGCGATCTTCGCCCAGATAACCGCCAAGCGCTTTCTGTCCCCAGGGAACCTGCGAAGGCGCAACGATGGGAGAAAAAGCCGATATGGCCTTGTATCGATCAGGGAAGGTCAGACCAATGGTCAGCGCGCCATGCCCACCCATGCTGTGACCCATGATAGACTGGCGGTCCATATCCACGGGGAAATTCTCGCCGACGATGGCGGGCAATTCCTGCGTGATATAGGACCACATATGATAGTGGCGATCGAACGGTGCCTGGGTGGCATCAACATAGAAACCGGCGCCCAGTCCGAAATCATAGGCACCCTCTGCATCATCCGGCACGGTTTCGCCACGCGGCGACGTGTCGGGCGCGACAAGGATCAGCCCCAGTTCCGCACAAAGGCGGCGATATTCGCCCTTGTCCGTCACATTGGCGTGCGTGCAGGTAAGCCCTGACAGATACCACACGACCGGCAGCTTTGCGCCTTCCGCATGGGCCGGCACAAAAATGGAAAAGGTCATGTCCGTGCCCGTGGTGGCAGAAACGTGCTTGCACACGCTCTGCACACCACCAAAGCTTCGGCTCGCTGAAACGGTTTCCAGAGCCATGCGACTGTTATTCCGCAGTGAAATGATAGGCGCAGATCTTGTTGCCCGCGGGATCGCGCAGATAGGCTGCATAAGCGCCCGGCAGATGGCCGCGGGGACCCGCTTCGCCTTCGCAGATACCGCCTGCCGCCAGGCCAGCCTTGTGGAAGGCATCGACATCGGCCTGACTGGCAGCAGCAAAGCCCACGGTCACGCCATTGCTCGAAGGCGCTTCACCATTGCCCGGCTTCAGCACCAGCAAGGCCGGCTTGTCCTTGCCGTACAGGATCGCGCTGTCGCCGAACGGGCCGAGGTTCTGAACGCCAAGCGGCGCAAGGGCGGCATCGTAGAATGCGGCGGACTTGGCGAGGTCACTCGCACCCAGGCAGGCATGCGAAAACACGCCGTCACCAGAAATTACTGTCATTTGGATTCTCCGTTATTCAAAAATGGATGGTTAGAACACTACGACGCTGCGGATACTTTCACCCGCATGCATCAGGTCAAAGCCCTTGTTGATCTCTTCAAGGCTCAGAACGTGCGTGATCATCGGGTCGATTTCGATCTTGCCGTTCATGTACCAGTCGACGATCTTGGGGACGTCGGTGCGGCCCTTGGCGCCGCCGAAGGCGCTACCCTGCCACACCCGGCCGGTGACGAGCTGGAAAGGACGGGTCGAAATTTCCTTGCCTGCTTCGGCCACGCCAATGACGGTAGAGACGCCCCATCCGCGATGGCAGGCTTCCAGCGCCTGGCGCATCACTTCGGTGTTGCCCGTGCAATCGAACGTATAATCGGCCCCGCCGTCGGTCAGCGCAACCAGGTCAGCCACCACTTCCGCCGTGTTCTTGCCCTTGGGGTTGTAGAAATGAGTCATGCCGAAGCGCTTGCCCCATTCCGCCTTGCTGTCGTTGATATCGACACCGATAATGCGGTCGGCACCAACCATGCGCGCGGCCTGAAGCACATTGAGGCCAATGCCGCCCAGCCCAAAGACGACTACATTGCTTCCCGGCGTCACCTTGGCCGAATTCACCACTGCACCAACACCGGTGGTCACGCCGCAGCCGATATAACAGCTCTTGTCGAACGGCGCGTCGTCGCGGATCTTGGCGACCGCAATGTCCGGCAGCACAGTGAAGTTGGAGAAGGTCGAGCAACCCATATAATGGAAAATCGGCTGCCCCTTGTACGAAAAGCGGGTCGTGCCGTCGGGCATCAAGCCCTTGCCCTGAGTCGCGCGGATCGCGGTGCAGAGGTTGGTCTTGCCCGAAAGGCAGCTTTTGCACTGGCGGCATTCGGGCGTGTATAGCGGAATGACATGGTCACCTGGCTTGACGCTGGTCACGCCGGGACCGACTTCGCGCACAATGCCTGCGCCTTCATGTCCGAGAATGGAGGGAAAGATGCCTTCGCTGTCAAAACCGTCCAGCGTGTAGGCGTCGGTATGGCAGATGCCGGTCGCCATGATCTCGACCAGAACCTCGCCAGCCTTCGGGCCTTCGAGATCGACCTCGACAATTTCCAGGGGCTTTTTCGCTTCGAAAGCGACGGCAGCGCGCGTTTTCATTTTTTCTCCTTGGAATTCGGATTGTGATTCAGGGAAAGCGGACTTGGCTCGACACAAAGGGCGAAAGCTTCGCACAACCATGCGCAAATCCTCGCCAGCCAAATCATTGACCTCTCCCCTCCAATTGTAAAACCCCATATAGCAATTTGGAGCTGCGGTGATAATATGGTGATTATGCAAATCATTTTTTCATGTGAGTGATAATCAATGTCCAGCTGGGACGGGATCGACGAATTCATCAGTGTGGCGACGACCGGTTCTTTCACGCGGGGCGCTCAAACACTTGGCGTATCAACAACGCATGTCAGTCGCTCGATCATGGCGCTCGAACGGCGGATCGACGCGCACTTGTTCCACCGCACAACGCGCAGCGTCCACCTGACCGATACCGGTCGCGTATTTTTCGAACGATGTGAGCGTATCGCCCAGGAAAGGGATGAAGCGATTGCGCTTATCAGCGACCGAAATGAGCCTCAGGGAGAATTGCGGGTCACATGCTCGACCGCAATGGGCGAACGCTTCGTAGCCCCTATCATCCGTCGCTTCGCGGTGCAGCATCCGCGCCTGACGGTATCGATCGAATTGTCCAATCGGGTAATCGATCTGATCGGCGAAGGCTATGACCTGGCAGTGCGGACGGGCTTTATCACCGACCCTCGCCTGATCGCGACGCGCGTTGCTTCTCGCACGCTTTATACCTGCGCGGCACCAAGTTATCTGGCATCGGCTGGACGGCCTGAATGCGTGGAGGCTCTCTCGGAACATGAATGTATCAAGGGCACGGCGTCGACCTGGTATTTCAAAGTTGAAAATCGAGAGATCATCCACAATCCAAAAGGTCGTTTCCGCTGCAATAGTGGACACGCGGTGATTGAAGCGTGCATTGCAGGTCTCGGCATCTGCCAACTGCCCGATTTTTATATTCTGCCATATCTAAAGCATGGGATGGTCGAGCTGCTTCTTGAAGATGCTCAGCCCGAAGATGAACCGATTTGGGCTGTTTATCCGCAAAGACGTCATCTTCTCCCTAAAGTACAGCAAGCTGTTGAATTGCTGCAATATGAATTGGGCCGTGCTATGAATAAGCCCAATGCCAATCGATAGCTTTTCTGAGATGATCACCATCACGACCTACCCGCACCGCATGGCCTGATTGGTTTGCAGGGGCAGGACTCTGATGATCGCGAGAGAATAGCGTCACCATTGGGTAACAGGCGTATCGAGCGTTAGTGGCCGTTGATAGGAGATGTCGCTTTTGTCGCGCATACCTTTGGTATAGCCTTGTTCGACAAATTTGGGATGCTGGAGGATCGAAGCGTCTCCGGTGATCAGCGTATCAACGGTAGAACGGCGCAGCGCGATTTTCCATTCGCCGTCACGGCGCTCGACCCGATCGATATAACGGCCATTGATGATCCGCGCCGTCTTTCCGCCACGATCCAGCAGCGATACCATCACATAGCTTTCGCAATGCGCGACATCGCCATCAATCTCGCAAAGATGGGTCGTGATATTGTGGAGATGCTGATCCGAACCGGCGGCATGGACAGCGTTCGACCACTGGGCGTAGAGCGGGCCGGGGTTGATGGCATGGCCATGTTCATCGACGCCATCGTCATGATAGGCGCTGGTGAGAAGATCGACGTCATGCCGGTCATGCCCGCGCGCATGGCGTGCGATCAGGTCCTGGATCGCCAGCCTGTCCTTGAGATAGGCGACGTCACGGCACAGTTGGGCTAATTGCATATCGTCCATGGCGATCCTCCTTCGATGCTATTCTTCGCTACCGCAAGATGAGCGGATATTGCTGGCGTGGCGCAACCTGATGCGTGTCGCGGCAGGAACGCGGCTGTCGACCACCCTGATCGGCAAAGCCATATTTCAGGGCCATCTCGGCCCCGATCACGGTCTGGCCGCTCATGTCCATCAGGGCAGGATCGGAATATAAGGCCCAGATCGCATGTCCGGTGAATTCGGGCGTTTCGGTCGCTGCTTCCAGATCCTTATATTTGATCGGGTCGGAGGCGATGACCATGCGCAAGCGATCCGTCAGCAGCGCGCCCATCCATATCGAAAGGGCAGCGACATTGAATGGTCGGAGATCGACGGCCATGTCCGCCGCGAACTTGTCCAGTCCCGCCTTGTGCGCGCCATAGGCAGGGCCAAAGGAATAATGGGCGGCACCCGATGCGGACGTGAACATGATGAGGCCACGCCGCTCGGCCACCATCAGGGAGGCCGCATGGAAGCTGGCGACATAGGCGCTCCGCAGGCCCACATTGAGCATCTCGACAATGCCGAGCGGCTTTTCCCAGAAATTGCCGGAAGCGGTCAGATCATCATGCAGGGCGCAGGCATTGTTGACGAGGATGTCTAGACGGCCTTCATCCTCAGAAACCCGTGCGAAAAGCGCTTCCACCTGTGCATCATCGGCATGATCGACGCGAACCGCAATGCCCCTGCCCCCGGCTTGCGTTACGGCGTCCGCTGTTTCCCAGATCGTGCCGGGCAGAGGATGATCGCCTGCTTTTTCGGACCGGCCAGTCACATAGACCGTGCAGCCATGACTGCCCAGGGCAATGGCAATGCCGCGCCCTGCGCCGCGACTGGCGCCGGTCACCACGGCTACGGGACGGGCTGTCATCAGATGTTCCCCGATATCATGTCAGGCGAAGGATTCTTCGCCGGCCAGGGTCGTGCGATGCATCATTCGCCCGCTGTCCATGGCGTAAGGCAGCGCGCGATGCATGGTCCCTGTATTGTCCCAGATGACGAGGTCGCCGAGCGTCCATTCATGCCGATAGACGAACTGGGGCTGCGTCGCATAATCGCGTAGTCGGGTGAGCAACGCCCATCCTTCGCGAAGGTCCATCCCCTCGACATGCGATGCCGTGGAACCAAGCACCAGCGATTTACGACCAGAGCGATGGGTCCATATGAGCGGCAGGACGTGGGGCTGGAATGTCTGCCAGCTTTTCAGCAGTTCATGACTTGGTTCAGGCTGCACATAGCGCTGCGCCACTTCGAACATATGGACGACCTTGAGCTTTTCGAGCGCCACTTTCTCCGCTTCGGGCAAATCATCATAGGCTGCATAGGTATTGGAAAACTCGGTCTGGCCGCCCGTGTCCGACAATTTGCGGCTGCTCATCAGCGATGCGAAGATCGGAACGTCGCCCATCGTCCCATCAATATGCCAGTAGAAGGCGCCCTTGATATATTCGGCGACCGGATTTTCCTTAGGGTCCATCGTGATCTTGAAGGCCTTTTCCTCAACGATCGTGCCGATCGTCTTGGTGAAGGCGATTTGCTGATCGTCCGTCAGGTCGAGGCCGCGAATGGCCACCACGCCCCGTTCTTCCAGCAATGCGCGAATGTGCGCGGAGCAAGCGCCACTGAGCAGCGTCTGCACGTCCGTCACGATTTCACTACCGATACGCGGCGCCAGATTTCTGACCTCAAAGCCGGTCTGTTCCGCAATCGGCATCTCTTCTCTCCCGTCCGGGCAGCGGTAAAGCCGCCACTCGCATGCTGCGCTAAGCACATGCTTAGCTTGGCATGGCGGTGTCGGTCAAGAAATGGCGGATTGCTCCGCGCCGTCGCGCGATTCATCGTCCGGGCGGTGGCAGAGACTGGTGAGAAGCCAGTCCATCAGTTTGCGCGCGTCGTCATGGCCCGACAGGATGCCGACCCCTTCCTCCATCACCAGCAATCGCGCCATCGCGGCCAGCCAGACAGTGGCTGCGGCTGGCGTGCATGGCCCAAGGATGATGGGGCTGTTCGCGAGATAACGTTCAATCGCCGCTATCTGAACGGCGCGGATATGTTCGGCATAGCGTGCAATTTCTTCGCCTATGACCTTCCGGTGATTTGCCAGCGCCATAAACTCCATGGCGAGGGCCGTGCGGCTGGGTTCGATGCTGAGCGTCCACAAGGCACGCAGTGGATCGTCCGACTGTGCCGCCGCCTGATGGCGCTCGAGGCTCTGTTCGGCACCGCGCCTGTAGGCGGACACCAGCAAATCGTCGGAGGTAGGGAAATAATAGTGGATGAGCGAGGCATTCAATCCCGCGCGTGCAGCCACCTTCCGACCACTGACGGCGGCATATCCTTCCTCCACCATCAGCGCCAGCGCAGCGTCGAGCAACAGTGTACGAGTCGCCGATTTATCTGTGCCGAAGCGCCGCTTTTGCGGTGTCGCTCTTATCGGGCTTTCTTCTGAAACGCGCTTGGCCAAGGCAAAATTTTCCCATCCCCGATTTGACGTTGCTGCAAAGCCCGGAGCAACTGTCACATTATGTGCAGATACGGCATATTTGCCATTCGGCGCAAACGCAGAGCGCAATCACGCAAAGCGTTGATTGCTAATGAGAAGTGTCCTGGCGTCCCCATCGAGAAGCGCGCCACCATGGGATTATGCCTTGGATATCAGGGGTGGGTGAGACGATGGAACAGCAGGGCGCGCCGTGATGCGCTAAACGACAGATAGCCAAGCACCGTGGCGAAGTGGGTCTTGCCCATGCCGGGACCGCCAACCAGCCCGATAGTGTCGGCAACACCCCTAATCTCGCAGCGGTGGCGTTGGCCGACCAGCGCTTCGTCGATCTCGTGCTGGCAAAGTCGCGGCCTGCCAAGCCCGCAGTCTGTTCTTCCGATAACCGATCAGCCGCAGCCTCCACCCCTTATGGCGCAAGCAAAAAACGGTGAACGATCGCCATCGTTCACCGTTCTGTGATGGCGACCGGCAATAACCCGGAACACCGGTCCCTTATTCAAAGGGGTTTAGTTCACTCACGCACTCTGCCGGCGTCTTGCCTGGGCACACTTTCTGGCTGTCCCAATGCTCGGCCACTTTGTCGCCGTCAAAATGACCTGCCCCCACCGAGTGGACCGTGTTGATTGTTAGTGGATTATTCTCGCCGC
>NZ_JBMDJF010000032.1:0-19753 GCF_057809055.1 Sphingobium sp. FG58
AGTCCGATCCTCTACCGAGGATACCCGCTGTTACACCATCCCGCGGGACACGATCCTTCCTCTCGACATAATGAGTATGGAAGAGGGATTGATTGGTGCCGAAACATTCGCAGCGGTTGATTATCGAAACAACCGAAAATTGACACGTGATCTGGACGTCATGGCTCTTCGTAACGAGCAACACCGGTATGTATTTTTTGCGTCCCCCACATTCCCCACAACTGAGCGGCAAATTAAGCTGGAGCGCCATGGTGTTCAAGTTTGGTCAGTTGAGATTTGAAGCCTACGCTCAAATTCGCCTTTCCGCCCAGCGTCGATGCTGACACAAGGCTGCTGATTCTGGGCAGCCTGCCGGGCGATGTGTCGATCGCACGACAGGAATATTATGCGCATCGGGGCAATGCGTTCTGGGCGCTGATCGGCGATGTGCTGGGCGAGGCATTGGCGGGACAGCCCTATGCGCTGCGGCTGGAGCGGTTGCGGGCGCGAGGTGTCGGGCTGTGGGATGTGATGGCCAGCGCCACCCGGCCCGGCAGTCTGGACAGCGCGATCAGCGATGCGGACGTGCGCGACCTGAGCGCTTTCGTCGCCGCTCTGCCCGCTTTGCAGGCGGTGGCGTTCAACGGCAAGACGGCGGCGCTGCACGGGCGACGGCAATTGGGCGCGCGGGGTGACCTGATGCTGATCGACCTGCCCTCCTCCAGCGGCGCTCATGCCACATTGTCGCGCGCGCAAAAGGCGCAGGCGTGGCGGGTGCTCTGCGACTGGATCGTCTGAGGGGCTGCATATCTCTGTCATATTGCGCGGCTAGATCAGCAGGCTAAGAGACAGTATTAAAACAGCTTCACAGAAGGTCGCCCCCATGTTTTCCCGTCGCCAGTTGTTGACCGTTGCCACCACCGCCCCGCTGATCGGCGCGCCGGCTTTGTTGAAGGCGCAAAGCTGGTTTGCGGGCTATCCCTTCGCTTTGGGGGTGACGTCGGGTGATCCGGCGGCGGACGGCTTCGTCATCTGGACCAAGCTTGCCCCCAAGCCGTTCGAGCCGCATGGCGGGATGCCGATGGTGCCGCTGCCCGTGAAGTGGGAGGTGGCGAGCGACGACAGGTTCAAGACGATCGTGGCATCGGGCGAGGCGACCGCGCGGCCGGAACTGGGGCATAGCGTCCATGTTGAGGTGGCGGGATTGCAGCCCGACCGGCCCTATTGGTATCGTTTTTCGCTGGGCAGCGACCAGTCGTCGCGCGGGCGGGCGCGGACTTTGCCGTTGGCATCGGCCAGCCCCACTGCCCTCAAATTCGGGGTCGCAGGCTGCCAAAATTATGAGGATGGGCTGTTCACCGCCTTCCGCCATCTGGCGCGCGAGGATGACCTGAATTTCGTCTATCATTATGGCGACTTCATCTACGAATATAAGCAGCGGGGGCCGGACTATGACAAGGACGGGCTGCCGGAGGATCAGATCCGCCATCATATCGGCCAGGACTGTTTCGACGTGGCCGACTATCGGCTGCGCTATGCCCAATATCTGAGCGATTATGATTTGCAGGCGGCGCGGGCGAAACACACATGGTTTTCGACCTTCGACGACCATGAGGTGGAGAATAACTGGACCGGCGACCATAATTGGAAGGATGTGCCGCCGGAGATATTCCGCCTGCGTCGGCAGGCGGGCTTGCAGGTCTGGTATGAATATATGCCGGTGCGGGCCGCGATGCTGCCGCGCGACGGCATCATCACCAACATGTATCGCGAGGCGCGCTTTGGCGACCTGCTGTCGATCGATTTTCTCGATACGCGATCCTTCCGCAGCGCCCAGCCATGCGATGACGGGTTCAAACCCTATTGCCCCGGCATTGACGACAGCAAGGCGCAGGTGATTTCCGCCGAGGAGGAAAGTTGGCTGGTGCGCAACATGACGCGGGGCCAGACCAAGTGGAACTGCCTGGCGCAGCAGGTGATGATGATGTCGCTCGACCGGCGGCGCTATGCGGACGAGAAGGCGAAAATCTATAATATCGACAGCTGGGCAGGCTATAGCGCACCGCGCAACCGCTTGTTGGCGAAGATGCGCGGGTTGGACAATGTCGTGGTGCTGACGGGCGACGAGCATCAGAATTTCGCCGGGCTGCTCGACAATGGCGACAAGACGGTGGCGGTGGAATTTGTGTCCACATCCATATCGTCAGGCGGCAACGGGTCCGACCGGCGGACCGGCAGCGACATGATGCTGAAGAACAACCCGGAGCTGAAATTCATCAACGACCAGCGCGGCTATCTGGTCTGCGAGGTGACGCCCGACGCCTGGACGACCAAGGCACGGGTGATGGATCAGGTGTCGACGCCCGGCGGCGCGATCAGCACGCGGGCGAGCATCACCGTGCCGCGTGGCCAACCCTCGCTCCAGATCAGTTGACATTGACGTAAACGTAAGCCGGCATTAGGTCCGTCATGAAAGGAAATGCCATGACGGACGCGACGGTCTATTTCGAGGATATTGAAGTGGGCGACAGCTTCGCCTTCGGCCCGCTGACGGTGAGCCGGGAGGAGACGATCACCTTTGCTGCCGAGTTCGACGCGCAGCCTTTCCATTTGTCGGACGAGGCGGCGGCGGCCACCCATTTCGGCACGCTGTCGGCCAGCGGATGGCACACCACCGCTTTGTTCATGAAGATGTTTGTAACCGAAATGCAGCGCGATCCGGGGCGGCAGGCGGCGAGCCTGGGTGCTATGGGGGTGGACGAGCTGCGCTGGCTGCGCCCGGTGCGGCCCGGCGACACGCTGCGCGGCACCAGCGAGGTGATCGACAAGAAGGTATCGCAAAGCCGCCCGGAAATGGGGATCGTGCGCAGCAAGGTGACGATCCTCAATCAGGACGACAAGCCGGTGCTGACGATGATCCCGATCGCAATGTGGCGGACGCGACCGGTTTGAGTTTGGTTTAGTAGCGGCGTGTTCCCGCGTAGGCGGGAACCCAGTTTGACCGTGGGACTGGGTTCCGGCCTGCGCGGGAACACGCTGGGTTGATTATAGGGGCTGGTTCGCCTTCGCATCCGCCGCCATCACCCGCACGGCCGCGGCCTTCGATCCGGCGATCTGCACCAGGTGCCGCCCGGCGGGGAGGTCGAACCAGACGATCTTGCGGATGCCAGAGCAAGCCGGGCCATGGCCATGCTCGACCGAGGGGACGGCGGTGGTGCCAGTCGCGACATCGACCCAGGCCGGGCCGTCGAGCGCAATCCCCACCCGTGCCGGCTGTTTGAGCGACAGGGTGAAGAGGCCGCCATGCCCCTCCTTCGCACCCTTGCCCGGTGGCGTGGCGAACTGGACATGGGCGGCGGGGATGAGGGTCGCGACGACCGGCTTGCCCAGGATCAGCGCGGGTGCGCCATGGGCTTGCGCGCCAGCCCTGGCCTGTCCGCTCTGGGTCCAGCTGGTCCAGGGTTCGGCGAGCGGTGCGGGGGTGGCGCATTCCGCGGCCGCGACCGGGGCAGCGACCAGTAACAAGGCAGCGAGGATGGTCATCGGATCACTTCCTTCCGAACAATTTTTCTATGTCGCCATGGCCCAGCTTCACCCAGGTCGGTCGGCCATGGTTGCACTGGCCAGAGCGCGGCGTCACTTCCATTTCGCGGAGCAGCGCGTTCATTTCCGCGACGCTCAGCACCCGGCCTGCGCGGACCGATCCGTGGCAGGCCATGGTCGCGGCGACGAGGTCCAGCCGTTCTTTCAAGGACAGGGCGCTGTCATAGGCGGCGAGATCGTCTGCCAGGTCTTTGACGAGGCCTTGCACGTCCGACTGTCCGAGCATGGCGGGGACAGCGCGGACAAGCATGGCCGAGGGGCCGAAGCGTTCGAGGTCGAGGCCGAAGTCGCGCAATTCTGCGGCGCGCGCCTCCAGCCGGTCGCAAGCGGGTTCTTCCAGTTCGACGACTTCGGGGAGCAGCAGCGCCTGCGACTGGACGCCCTGCCCCTCCATCGCGCGGCGCATCCTCTCCAGCGTCAGCCGTTCATGGGCGGCGTGCTGGTCGACGATGACGAGGCCGTCCTCGGCTTCCGCGACGATATAGGTGCGCGCGACCTGGCCGCGGGCGACGCCGAGCGGGAAGCTCTGGCCTTCGGGTGCGGGGGCCATGGCGGGTTCGGCGCGGGCCTGGGGCGGCGGCGTCATGAAATTCGACCGGCGATCGCCGAAGGAGGAGGATGAGGCGAGCGGGTTGTAGCTGACCGATGCGGCGTCGAAGATCGGCATCGCGCCAATCGGCGTGGGCGAGACGGGTTCGGCGCGCCAGGCGGAAAGTGCGGCGGGATCGGCGTTCTGGACCGAACGAAAACCCTGTTCGTCCAGCGCACGGCGCAGGCCGGAGATGATCATGCCCCGGATCATGGCAGGATCGCGGAAGCGCACCTCGGTCTTGGCGGGGTGGACGTTGACGTCCACGTCGAGCGGCGGCACGTCGAGAAACAGGGCGACGACGGGATGGCGATCGCGCGCCAGCATGTCGGCATAGGCGCCCCGCAGCGCGCCGATCAGCAGCCGGTCGCGCACCGGGCGGCCATTGACGAACAGATATTGATGATCGCCCACGCCCCGATTGTAGGTGGGGATGGAGGCGACGCCGGACAGGCGCACGCCTTCGCGCTCCAGGCTGACGATGACATGGTTTTCGGCCAGCGCCCGGTCGGTGAGCGCGGCCACCCTTTCCTCCCGCGCGTCGCCCGCCTGCACGCCGAGCGTCCGGCGACCGTCATGTTCCAGCGCAAACGCGACGGCGGGATGTGCCATTGCGAGACGGCGGACGATGTCGAGACAGGCGGCATATTCGGCCTTGGCCGATCGCAGGAATTTGCGGCGGGCGGGGACTTTGGCGAAAAGCTGCTCGATCGTCACGCGGGTGCCGGGCGGCAGCGCGGCTGGTCCCTCCGCCACCAGTTGGCCATTATCGACCGTGCGGTTCCAGCCTTCGCCGCCCTGCCGCCGGCTGTCGATCGACAGGCGGGCGACGCTGGCGATGGAGGGGAGCGCTTCGCCACGGAAACCCAGAGTGGCCACATTTTCAATGGCATCGTCATCAGGCATTTTGGACGTGGCGTGACGCTCCAGCGCCAGCGCCATGTCCGCCGAATCCATGCCGACGCCGTCGTCGCTCACCTCGATCCGATCGAGGCCGCCATTGGACAGGCGGATGGCGATGCGAGTCGCGCCTGCGTCCAAAGCGTTTTCGACGATTTCCTTCAGCGCGCTGGCGGGTCTTTCGACCACTTCACCGGCAGCGATACGATTGACCAGATGTTCGGGCAGGCGGCGTATTGACATTGATTAGGGACTAGCCCAATCGGTCGCTTTCCGCGACCCGCGAGGCCAAATATTTTGCACTGCACAGGATGACTGAACAGGGCAGAAGCCATGCGGCGCAGCGGACGAACGGAACAGCTTTCCGACCGGTCCCCAAGTCGCGTCGCGGGGACGGCGGGCGATACAGGATAAGGCATGTCGATCTTCTCGCGTCTCTTCAAATTCACTTCGCAGGATATGGCCATTGACCTGGGCACCGCCAACACGGTGGTCTATGTGCGCGGTCGCGGCATCGTCTTGAACGAGCCGTCGGTGGTGGCGGTCGAAACGCTCAATGGCGTAAAGCGGGTGAAGGCGGTCGGCGTCGACGCCAAGCTGATGATGGGCAAGACCCCGGATTCGATCGAGGCCATCCGGCCGCTGCGTGATGGCGTGATCGCCGACATCGATGTCGCAGAACAGATGATCAAGCATTTCATCACCAAGGTGCATGGCGGCAAGCACAGCCCCTGGCGCGCGCCCGAAATCGTGATCTGCGTGCCGTCAGGCTCGACCAGCGTCGAGCGGCGCGCCATTCGCGACGCGGCCAGCAATGCCGGTGCGCGGCAGGTGTTCCTGATCGAGGAGCCGATGGCCGCCGCGATCGGGGCCGACATGCCGGTGACCGAGCCGATCGGTTCGATGGTGGTCGATATTGGCGGTGGCACGACCGAAGTTGCCGTGCTGTCGCTGCGCGGCCTGGCCTATACCACCAGCGTCCGCGTGGGCGGCGACAAGATGGACGAGGCGATCGTATCCTTCGTGCGTCGCCATCATAACCTGCTGATCGGCGAAGCCACGGCGGAACGGATCAAGAAGCAATATGGCATCGCCCAGTCGCCCGCCGATGGCGTGGGCGAGACGATCCATATCAAGGGTCGCGACCTGGTGAATGGCGTGCCCAAGGAAATCAGCATCAATCAGGGCCAGATTGCCGATGCGCTGGCCGAGCCGATCAGCACGATCGTGGAAGGCGTGCGGATTGCGCTGGAAAATACCGCGCCTGAACTGGCCGCCGATATCGTCGATCAGGGCATCGTCCTGACCGGTGGCGGCGCGCTGCTGAAGGGGCTGGATGACGAGCTGCGCGACGAGACTGGCCTGCCCGTCACCATCGCCGAAGATCCGCTGACCTGCGTGGCGATCGGCACTGGCCGCGCGATGGAAGATCCGATCTTCCGGGGTGTATTGCAAACCGCCTGATCGGTAGGCCAGAGCGAAAGGGACGCGGTGATGGCGCGGCCACCCAGCCGCCGCCCCGGACACAACCGGAAGGCGCAATATAGCCTGTTCGCCAGCTATGTGGTGGCGATCACCGGCGCAGCGATCGGGCTGTTGCTGGTTGTTGTCGCGATCTTCGATCCCACGGGTTTTGCAGGGATTCGCGCGGTCACGGCCGAAGTGACGCGCCCTGTGTCGGCGGGCCTGAAAAATATGGTGAGCGGCGTCAGCTCCGTCGATGAGGTGCTGGCCGCCTATTGGCGCGCGGGATCGCAAAATGTCGCGCTGCGCCGTCAGGTCGAGGCGGACCGCAACCGCATCATCGAAGCCAAGGCCGTCGCGCAGGAAAATGCGCGGCTCAAGAAGTTGCTGAAGCTGGTGGACGAGGATGCCAGCCAGTTGCTGACGGCGCGGCTGATCTCTTCCTCCTCCAGCAGCGCGCGGCGCTTTGCGCGCCTCAATGCCGGGCGCTGGCAGGGCGTGCTGCCGGGGATGCCGGTGCGTGCGACCGAGGGGCTGATCGGGCGGGTCCACAGCACCACGCCCAACACGTCCGACGTGCTGTTGCTGACCGACACCGGCAGCATCGTTCCGGTCCGCCGGGCGAGCGACAATATCCCCGCCATTTCGACCGGAGCTGGCGATGGATCGCTGGAAATTCGGGCGCTGTCGGCGGGGCGCAATCCGTTCAAGCCGGGCGACCTGCTGGTGACGTCTGGCATTGGCGGCATTTATCAACCCAACATCCCGGTCGCGGTGATCGTGCGGGTGCAGGGTGAGATCGCCTGGGGCTTCCCGCTCGCCAATCCCTCGCGCGTCGATGCGGTCGTGGTCGAGCGGGCCTATGAGCAGGTCGTGACCCGGCCCGATCCTGCCGCGCCCGCCCCGCCGCAGGGCGCTGAGCCGGGTAACGCCGCGACGCCATGATCGACCGACATCTCTACCATGTGCCGCGTCTGGGGCGGAACCCGTCCCGCTTCCGGCTGGCGGGCATCCCGGTGATCACCGTCATGCTGGGATCGACCGTCACCGCGCTGCCGCTGATCGCGCAATCGCCGGTGATGCCGCCCTTCGGCCTGCTGATCCTGCTGTCCTGGCGGTTGCTGCGCCCGGAATTGTGGCGGGCGTGGATCGGGCTGCCGCTGGGCCTGTTCGACGATATGATGAGCGGCCAGCCGATCGGGTGCGCCATGTTCCTGTGGACGGTCATGCTGATGGGCGTCGACGCGATCGAACATCGCATGATATGGCGCAGTTACCGGCAGGACTGGCTGATCGCCGGTTTCGCCATTATATTCTGCATGGCCGGTGGGTTGTTTTTTGCCCGCATCACCGGCGGAGGCGATGTGAGGTTCCTGTTGGTCGCGCCACAGATGTTCTGGACGATATTGCTGTTTCCCTTCGTCGTCCGGCAATGCGCGCGGATTGACCGCTGGCGTGTGATGGCATGAAGTTCCCCGGCCCCAAACATAAGATCATCACCGAAGCTGCCCAGACCTTCACCTTCACCCGCCGCACCATGGTGCTGGGGGCGATACAGGGGGGAATTGGTGCGCTGCTGGCCGCGCGCATGGCGTGGATCAGCATTGCGGAAAATGAGAAATATACGCTGCTGTCGGAGAGCAACCGGGTCAACCTGACGCTGATCCCGCCACGCCGGGGCTGGATCATCGACCGTAATGGGCGGCCACTGGCGAACAACCGCACCGACTTTCGCGTCGACCTGATCCCGCAGCGGGTAGTGGATGCCGATGCGACGGTGAAGCATCTGGCGCAATTGCTGAGCCTGGAATCGGACGAGGTCGATCGCATCCGCGAGGAACTGGACAAGTCGGCGGGCTTCCGCCCGGTGCAGGTCGCCGACAAGCTGACTTACGACCAATATGCCGCCGTCAGCGTGCGCCTGCCCGACCTGCCCGGCGTAGCGCCCAGCCAAGGGTTTTCGCGCCATTATCCCGCCGGGTCCACGGTCGGCCATCTGCTGGGCTATGTCGGCGCAGCAACGGCGGAGGAATATAAGGAACGCAAGAACCCGTTGCTGATCACGCCGGGCTTCAAGGTCGGCAAGGACGGGCTGGAGCGCGCGTTTGACGAGCATCTGACCGGCCAGCCGGGCGCCAAGCGGGTGGAAGTGACCGCGCGCGGCAAGATTGTGCGCGAACTCACTACCCGACCCGATACGCCGGGCCATTCGATCAAGCTGACGATCGACGCGGGATTGCAGGAATATGCCGGGCGGCGGCTGGCGACCCAGAGCGGCTCCGTGGTCGTCATCGATTGCACCAATGGCGACGTGCTGGCGATGGCGTCGATGCCCAGTTTCGACCCCAACAGCTTTTCCGACGGCATCAGCCAGCTGGAATGGGCGATGCTGTCGCAGGACGACCATGTGCCGTTGCGCAACAAGACGTTGCAGGGCCTATATCCGCCCGGATCGACGGTGAAGCCGATGGTGGCGCTGGCACTGCTGGAGGCAGGAATCGGGCCGCAGGAGACGGTCGGATGCGCCGGTGCGCTGCGGGTCGGCAATACGCTGTTCCACTGTCACAAGCGGCGCGGCCATGGCGCGGTCAATATGCGCACGGCGATCGCCCAGAGCTGCGACATATATTTCTACCAGATGGCCCAGCGGATCGGCATGGACCGGATCGCGGCGATGGCGCGGCGGTGCGGCATGGGGCAGCGGTTCGACCTGCCCTTCCCCAGCCAGAGTTATGGCACGGTGCCAGACCCGGCCTGGAAGCTGAAGAAATATGACCAGAAATGGCAGGTGTACGACACGGTGAACGCCACCATCGGTCAGGGCTATATGTTGATCAACCCGTTGCAGATGGCGGTGATGGCGGCGCGGCTGGCGACCGGCAAGCAGTTGATGCCCAATTTCCTGCATGGCGCGAAACGGCCTGCGCCCTCCTCCGTCGGTGCGTCGGAAGAGCATCTGGCGATCATCCGTGACGCCATGAGCGCGGTGGTCAATGGCGGCGGCACCGGCGGGGCCGCGCGCATGGCCATTCCCGATGTGCTGATCGCGGGCAAGACCGGCACCGCGCAGGTCCGGCGGATCACCATGGCGGAACGCGCAGGCGGGGTGCGACGCGACGCTTCGCTGGCGTTCAAGCTGCGCGACCATGCGCTGTTCCAGGGGTTCGCGCCATTCGACAACCCGCGCTATGCGGTCGGCTGCATCATCGAACATGGCGGGCATATGATCCGCAACGAGGATGCGCCGATGATCGCAAGCGATACGCTGTCCTATCTGTTCGATCCCAAAAAGGCGATGGAGAAGCTGGAGACGCTGGAGAAAGGCTGGGGCGGCACCCCAACGGAGCGGCAGGCGCGGCAGATGGGCGCGTTCCGCCTGGCCCGCGCGATCGAGAAGGGCGAAGTGCCACCACCCGCCGCCGACAATGCCAGCAATGCGGCAGAGGCCGGCAACAGCGCCACGCCACCGCCTGCTCCCCCAGCAGCCGATGAGGCAGGCGACGTCCCGCCCCCGCCCGGCAGCAATGTGGCCGACGCCCCATGAGCATCATTCCCCAGCCCCTCACCCAATTTCCCTGGCGCGTTCTGGCGCTGCTGCTGGCCATCGCGATTTTCGGCACGCTGGTTCTCTACAGCGCGGCGGGCGGCAGCATCTTTCCCTGGGCGACCAATCAGGCGGTGCGCTTCTGCGTGTTTTCCGGGATGGCGCTGGTGCTGAGCCGAATTCCGCTGGAGATTTTCGCGCGCTTTGCCTTTCCCGCTTATGCCGGCGTGCTGATCGCACTGTTTCTGGTCGAACTGATCGGCGGGGTCGCGGGGGGCAGCCAGCGCTGGATTAACCTCGGCTTCATGCAGCTTCAGCCGTCTGAATTTATGAAGCCGATCATCGTGCTGGCGGTCGCGCGATTCTATGCCCGATTGCCCGTGGGCGAAATCCGCAGCTGGAACGCGATCTGGCCCGCGCTGGTGCTGATCGGCTTGCCATGGGCGCTGGTGCTGGTGCAGCCCGACCTTGGCACCGCCACGATGATTCTGGCGGGCGGCGTGACCGTCATGTTCCTGGCCGGGCTGCCGCTGCGGCTGTTCATCGGATCGGGACTGACGCTGGCGGCGATCGTGCCGGTCGCTTTCAGCTTCCTGCACGACTATCAGCAAAAGCGCGTCCTCATCTTCATGGACCCGGAAAGCGATCCGCTGGGCGCGGGCTATCATATCAGCCAGTCGAAGATCGCGATCGGTTCGGGCGGCATCTGGGGCAAGGGCTTTCTACAGGGGTCGCAAAGCCATCTCGACTATCTGCCCGAAGGCCATACCGATTTCGTGTTCGCCACCATGGCGGAGGAATGGGGGATGGCGGGCGGCCTGTTGCTGATCGGCGCATTCATGCTGCTGTTCCGCTGGGGTCTGCGCGTGGCCATGCGCACGAGCGACCGCTTCGCCCGGCTGGTCGCGGCGGGGCTGACGACGACGATCTTCTTCTATGTCGCGATCAACCTGATGATGGTGATGGGGCTGGCCCCGGTTGTGGGCATCCCCCTGCCCTTCATGTCCTATGGCGGATCATCGATGCTGACGGTCATGCTGTGCGTGGGCATCATCATGGCGATCGACCGTTCGAACAGCCGCGCCAGCAACCCCGGCAACTGGGGCTGAAGCCGGGGGCGACACGGAACTGGGCAATATTTCTGCGCCGCAACGCAATTTAGGGTTTGCGAATCCCGATGACGCTGCTAATTGCCCGCCCACGCCAACGGGCACTGGTCATCCAGACCGCCCGGTTGCCGGTGTGGACGCATAGCTCAGTTGGTAGAGCAGCTGACTCTTAATCAGCGGGTCCTTGGTTCGAGCCCAAGTGCGTCCACCATTTTCCCAGCAAGTATAGTAACTTGCTCCGGTAGAAATCGCTCCGAACCGTGCTTGCAATTTGCTTTCAAGCCAATTTGTAGTCGCTCAAACTGCCGTCTTCGGCAACAGGCGTTGAATTTCGACGCCACCTCCGGCAGGCCGATGTTGGGGATGAACGCACATGGTAAGCGACCACTATTCGACGATCGGAGCGGAATATCGCAAGGAGTCGCAGCGCCTTCAAACGAGGGTTCTTTTCTTTGCGCTCTTGCTACTCCTCTCACACTTGCTGGAAATCAAACCGTCGGAGTTTGATGCCGGAGGTTTGAAGGTAGCGATCAAGGACGTTGTGGTCATACGCGGCGGCATGTCCTTGGTCTTTCTTTATCATTTCTGGAATTTAGTTGATTCCACGTTTCAGGGCAGTGTGATGCTACCGATGAAGCCGAACCAGCGAACACTTCGCTTTCTGGTGAGCGTGGCTAAGCGTCCATACAAAAATGAAAAGACTAAGCGGATGGTCCGTCGCACGGCGAAGCAGGTGAAACGTCATGCCTGGTGGTCGATGACCGCGTATCTTCTTTTTATGACGCCGATAGCGCTGGCAATGCTTGCATTGGTGATGCTTGCCATATTCTTCGGAGCGCAAGATGCTTGGGCATTTGCTGAGTTCGCATGGAACCGGAGCATCGAGGTCGACCTGAGATAATTGATTGCGTCTCCCATGTCACATCGTGTTGCCGTCGGCACAGAGCAGCGATAACCGCCGCCACATAGTTACGCGTAAATACACCGCTTTTGATACCGTGTAGCACCTCGCGCTCAACTCATGCGTCAAATGAGCCGAACAGAATGGTGAACGAGGACGGCCTCGGCTTCTTCCAGCTTACCAAGCCGCTACTGAAATACCCGGATTCTTGCCTCTATGGTCAGTCATCGCGGGTGTCCCATACTACCAGTGCGTGCATGTCTAGGCGGGTCTCTGAATATTTTGTGATAGCAAACGGCAAAATGCCCCGGACGACGGATCGTCCGAGCCATTTGTCTGCGCGACAGGTTCGCGATCAGAAGCGCATGCCGACGCCGACGCCGAATACCAGCGGGTCGAGGCCCAGCTTGACGCGCTGGATGCCTGCCGCCGTGGTTGCCAGTCGTGCCCTGGTGTCGATGTCGATATATTTGATGTCGATATTGAGGAAAATTTTGTCGTTCAGGTCGATATCCACGCCCACCTGCCCGGCCCAACCGACGCTATCCTTCATATGCACCTTGGTCTTGCCAACCGCTGTCTCCAGGGCGGTGGATGCATCTTCGGCGTAGAAAAGCGTATAGTTGATGCCCGCACCGACATAAGGGCGGATATGGCCATCGACCACGGGGTGATATTGGATCGTCAGCGTCGGCGGCAGTACCCAGGTCGAGGCGAGCTTGCCGATGCTGCCGGTGGTCCCCGTGCGGCCGCTGGCGCTATGTTTCGTGGTCGCGGCGATCAACTCGAAGCCGATATGGTCGGTCGCCATATAGGTAACGTCGATTTCGGGCATGATGCTGTTGTCCACCGACACCTTTTCGCCCGGAAATGCGGGCAGAACACTGCCGCTCTTTTCGTTGGGCGCGACCATGATCGTGCGCACGCGCAGCAGAATGTCACCCTGTTTGGCCTGGGCCGGTCCGGCAATCAGTGCGCCGGTCATGGCGCCGGCCAGCAAGAAAGTCTTTATGCGCATTATCGTCTCCGTCCCTGATGTTGTGGTCAATAATGGCTTGTAGGCTTGGCCTGCCGGTCGTTCCTTGACGCCGCGCAATCTGAAATTTGATCCTGCGCAATGCGTTGACACGCGGCTGGTGGCAGGCCGCATTCCATGTTCCGTTACCATCCAGATTTGCTGGCGGACCCCGTGCCGCGCTACACCAGCTACCCCACCGCAGCGCAGTTCACCGACGCCGTCGGAGCGCAGGCGCTGGCGGAGCGGCTCGATACGCTGCCCCAGGACGCCGGGATCTCGCTCTATCTGCACATCCCCTATTGCCACGACATCTGCTGGTATTGCGGCTGCAACACCGGGGCCGCGACCCGGCCCCGACGGCTCGCCACCTATGTCGATGCACTGGAGCAGGAAATCGCGATGGTCGCGTCACGCCTGGGCGGGCGGAGGCGCGTGACCCATATCGCCTTTGGCGGTGGCAGCCCGAATTCACTGCCGCTGGTCGACTGGGTCCGGCTCAATCACCAGTTGCTGCTATGTTTTGATACCAGCGCGGCTGCCCTGTCGGTCGAAATCGATCCGCGTCGCCTGGACCAGGCATGGATCGACGCCATGGGCCAGATCGGTGTTTCGCGCGTCAATCTGGGCGTGCAGACCTTTGCGCCGCACGTCCAGCAGGCGATAGGGCGGATGCAGCCGGTCGATATGGTGGAAGCGGCGGTTGCCGGGCTGCGCCGGGTTCAAATCGACGTCGGCTTCGACCTGATGTACGGCCTGCCGGGCCAAAGCGAGGCGGATCTGGCGGAGACACTGGAGACAAGCATCCGCCTGGCGCCAGCGCGTATTGCCCTGTTCGGCTATGCGCATATGCCGCACCTGCTGCATCGCCAGCGCCGGATTGCGCAAGCCGACCTTCCCGACATGGCCATGCGTTTCGCGATGGCGACGCAGGGTCATAAGATGCTGACTGCTGCGGGCTATCGCGCCATCGGCTTTGACCATTTCGCGCTGCCCGACGATCCCCTGGCGCAGGCCGCGACCAGTGGCACGCTGCGACGCAATTTTCAGGGCTTTACCGAGGATGACAGCGACGTTCTGATTGGCCTGGGCGCCAGCGCAATCAGCCAGTTTCCCGACCTGATCGTGCAGAATGAGAAAAATGCCGGTGCCTATAGGGAGTTGGTCGCCCAGGCGCGGCTGACCGCGACGCGCGGCGTCAGGCGCAGCGCTGACGACCAGCAACGCGGCCGACTGATCGAGCGCTTGCTATGCGACGGCGCAGCGCCAAGCGAGGGGATTGGGCAATCCCGCGACCTGGCCAGATTTGTCGACATGGGCATCGCTCGTGTGAATGATGGGATGATCGAAATTCGCCCGGAGGCGCAACCCTATGCCCGGTCCGTCGCGGCCTGCTTCGACGCCTATCTTCGCCCGGCCGAAGGACGATTCAGTCATGCCGTCTAGCAGGCTGATATTGGCGCTGGGCATGATGGCCACGGCGCTTTCGACATCGGCTGATGCGAAAAGCAGTGCCGGGACGGGACGTTATTTTTGCGGCGAAGCACCCATTGACTGGTCGCCACCATGGGAAAAGCCCCGGACCGATGGCCATGACAGCCTTGCCTGTCATCTGATGCTCAGGGAGCAACGGAAGAGAGCGAAATGAGGGTGCGTGTCTGCCGCGCGAGGGGTGCGTGCCAGCATGGATGTGCAATGATGGAAATTGGTGGGCCCGGCAGGACTTGAACCCGCAACCTATCCGTTATGAGCGGACAGCTCTAACCAGTTGAGCTACAGGCCCCACCTTGTCAACGAACGCCCGATTAGGCAGCATCACGCCGCTTGGCAAGCCTCGATACGCATGGGAATGGCGTTAAGAAACTGATCCAGGCTGGCTGCCCCGACGCCCCGTTTCGCGAGATGCGCCAGCACCGCGTCCCACCAGCCGTAAAAGGCGGTGCGGTCGGCCTCATTGCGGACATAGGGGGTATGGCCCGGCTCCAGCGTGGGCGAATGGAAGCTGAAATTGAGGACGGGGACGCCTTCCTCGATCAAGGCGTCGATCGCGGCAATGGCTTCGGCGGCGGAGATGCCTTCGGGAGTTAGCGGCACGCGGCTCAGCATCCGGGCGCGCGACAGGGCGCCGGCGAGCGGTCCCATGGACTGGGCCGCGCGGTAGAGACGTTCGCCCGCGCCGCGCAGCAGGCCGACAAAGGCGGTGGACAGCGGCAATTCCACCAGCGTCCGGTCGGGACCAGCCCAATAGGGCGTCTGGGGCAACCCGCAAAAATCCGGGCCATGCTGGTGACTATAGTCGAAGCGGCTGCGCACCGAACTGTCGAGCCGGAATCCGGCGTCGCGCAGCAACCGCGCGCTGTTGGGACCAACGCCATAGCGACCGGCGCGATAGGCGATGGGCCGCTGGCCAAAGCGCTCCTCGATCCGGCGGCACAGCGCCTCCAGCTTGGCGCGTTCTACCGCTTCGGGCAGGAAGCCGACATAGGAGTTGGCCGCGCTGACTTCCTCGACATGGGGCGGGTTGACCCAAGGGTGGAGATGCGCGCCGATATCGGCGGTGCCGTCGCTGACCCATTGCGCCATCATCGCTGATGCGGCGTCGCTATCGATTACGGGATAATCGGTGACATAGATGGGCTTGACGCCTGCTGCCGCGAAATAGGCCTGCCCCCGCGCCATGCCCCGCAGGGCGGTGACACCATGGCCGGTCCGGCTGAACGGGGCGTTCCAGTCAAATTCTTCTTCGGTATCGACGAATAGCATGAATCGCGTGCCGAACGCAGGATCGAGGGTGATCCTGTCCTGCGGCAAGGGCGGGGCCAGCAGGTTGCCGTCATGGGAGGAAACAGTCATGCGCTACCCATAGCGCGCAATGGTTGCCATAGGGTTGCCGTGCGCGTCAGGCGTGGGCCGTGTCTTCGGCAACGCTGGCGGCGGGAATGGCGAGCAGCAGCCGCCCCGGCTCCACTTCCAGACTGCCGCCACATGTCCCGGCGAGGCTGCGGATCAGCCGTAGCGAAAAGCCCAGCCCCAGCAGCGGGCCATCGGCCCAGTCGCCTTCGGAGGTATAGCCCGGATCGAGCAGTTGCGCTTCTTCCATGCCCGCCAGGCTGGAGGGACGGTCGATGGCCAGCACAACCCGGCCATTGGTGCCTTCGGGCTGGAACCAGCAGGCACCGGTCACCGCCTCCCCCTTTGGCGCGACGGAAATGAGCGTGCGCAACAGATGCTGGACCATGCGTTCGCCTTGCACCGGATCGATCCGCACTGGCGGCAGGTCGGGTGCCATGGCGATGTCCACCGGCGCAGCGCCCTGATCGCGGAAGCGGTTGGCGATCTGGCGCACCAGCGGCTCGGGATCGAGCAATTGCGGCGCACTGACATCGTCGCCGCGCGATACGCGGGCGGCAAGGTCCAGATCGTCGAAGGCCGCCAGCAGATGACGAGCATCAACCGCGATATTGCCCGCCATGTCGCGATATTCTGCGCCCGCCGGGCCGAACAATTCCTGTTCGATAATCTCGGCAAAGCCCAATATGGCGTTCAGCGGTGTGCGCAGTTCATGCACCAGCTGGCGCAGCGAATCCGCCGACAGGCCGCTCAGCCCGTCTGGCGCAGGCGCATGCTGCGCGGCTACTTCGTGCAGGAAGGGACGACGCGCCTGGCCGCGATAGCCCTGAAAGCGGCCTGAACGGGGATCGAAAAAGGGCGTGGCGGACAATCGCCATTCGCCCGCCATCGTCCCGCCGACAATGGCGAACCGGCCATTCTGAAACCCGCTGCGCCGGGCAAAAGCTCCCGCGACATGGCCATCCGGTCCGCTGCCGCCCTCCAGCGCTACTTCGCCCAGCGACAGGCCGATCAGCGCCGCGCGCGGCCCCTGATCGATCCACAGGATGGTGCCTGCGGCGTCCGTCTCGAACGCGAAATCGCGCGGCGGTGCGATGCTGTCAGGCTCCTCTGCCGCCAACGATTCCAGCGGCGGGGGTGGTGGCCGGGTGCTGGTGAAATGGGCGATCCGGTCGACCAGATTGCGAATCTGGTCCTTGTCGCCGACTGGCGCGCGCAGCGGCGTGACCGTGCCGGTCTCCGCCTCCAAATCCAGCGCGTCGTTCGCCGGGACCATGTCTGCGGTAAGCAGCATATCGCTATCGCCCACCATATCCTGCCGCACGGTGGTCAGCACCAGATCGGACGGGCCAAAAGCTTCGAGCGCCAGTCGCGCCGCCGGACCGATATCGCGCCGCCCGCGCAGGACGCCGCGCGCCGTGGGCGTCAGCCGGGGCAGCAAATCTTCCCACATCATGTCGGGCAGTTGCGCCCGTGCCATCGCGGCGGCGGCAATGGAGGGGCGATCATGGGCAAAAAACTCGACCAGACTGGCCGACCGCAGCCGCCCGCCCAGTTCGACGACGGTGGCAATACGCTGCGTTTCCGACAGCTTGGCGCGCAACCCTGCCAATCGGTCGAGCAATGCCGCCCGCTGGTCCGCCGCCATCGGCGCGCGATCGGCGCGGTCATGCTGCGCCAGCAGATCGACGCACTGACGCCACAACGTCACCGCGCCCAGCCCGGCACGGTCCTCGGCGGCCAGCACTGTTTGCATCAGATCGTTGAAACGCACCAATAATCCCCATATGGCCGTGGCGCAGGCAGGTGCCCGGTGCGCTCAGCGGCTGTCACGCACCTACCGATAAGCCCTCGCCCCGCAAAGGAAAAGGGGCTGGTTACGCGAACTAAAGCGATCGTCGCATAGTGGGACAATTGCATTGCCCTGAAACATTATTATGATGGGACAGGAAAACAGGACAGGAAATAAGCACAATAATGGCCGGCCCGAATATCGACGACATTGATCTGCAAATTCTGGGTGAATTGCAGCAGGATGGCAGGATGACCAACGTGGAACTGGCACGCAAGGTCGGCCTGACCGCGCCGCCATGCCTGCGCCGCGTCCGATCGCTGGAGGAAGCGGGAGCCATCACCTCCTACCATGCTGTGGTCGATCCGGGAATGCTGGGCTACACCATCACCGTGTTCGCGATGGTGAGCCTGAAAAGCCAGGCGGAAGCGGACCTCAAAGCCTTTCAGGACCATGTTGCGGAACTGCCAGAGGTTCGCGAATGTCATATGCTGAACGGTGAGATAGATTTCATTCTGAAGGTCGTGGCGAAAGACCTTCAGAGCTTTCAGCAATTTCTGACGTCCAAACTGACGCCAGCGCCCAATGTGGTGAGCGTCAAGACATCGCTCACCATCCGCACGTCGAAGAATCTGCCGGGCGTGCCTTTGCCGGTGTGAATTGTCAGGGGCGGTGCCGGATCATGAGCTGATCCGGCACGCGATCACGCGGCCTTGCGGCTTTGCTGATCGACCCACACCGACCAGAAGCCAGCCACGCTGGCCCAGTTGCCGCTGGCCTGACTCAGAGCCGCCTGCGCGCCGGGCAGGTCGCCCGACCGCGCGAGTGCCACGCCAAGCCGCGCATTCACCCGGCCTGCATCGACACCGCCCTTGGCCAGCGCCAGCCGATATTGCTCGACCGCCTGGGGGAATTGCCCCAGCGAGAAATAGCTGTCGGCCACCGCCTGCGCGTCCTTGCCAGTCGCCGCGCCAGCCGCCTTCTTCGCCTGCGCGGGCAAGGCTGCGATTTCCTTGGTCGCCTTGGGCGTGACCGCTTTCAACAGCGACGTGGTCGCAGGCTGGGTCGCGGTCAGCTTGCCGGCCTTGCGGCCAGCCTCGATGATGGACTTGGCTTCGGCAAAATAGCCGGATTTCTCGGCCAGTTGGGCATAGGCCTGATAATCCCGTTCACTCGCCATCGCGCCATTGGCGGCTTGCAGGCGATACAGGTCGAGCTGGAGCTGCGAATCTATGCCCGCGGCCGACAGATAATTGGTGATCGCCGAACGCCAATCCTCCCGCGCGCCCGCCTGGGTCAGCCGTTCGCGATAGAGCTGGCCGACTTCGGTCCAGTCCCCGGCCTGATAGGCCATGGAAATGGCGCGGTCGGACCATGCGAGCGGCATGGGCTGACCGGAGGCGCGCTGACGGGCCAGCGCCTGCTGGACGAACGGGCGTGCCTCCTTGGACTTGTTGCGGCGCAAGGCAATGTCGGCGCGCAGGAAGGTGGCGTCGATCCCGTCATAACCCAGCGTCTTGGCATAATCGAGCTGCGCCACCGCATCGTCATAATTGCCCACGGCATAGGACAGATAGCCCGCGACATAGCGCAGCCGTGGCGCATCCTTCTTGGGCAAGGCACTGGTCTTGAACAGGTCGGTCAGGGCGATCCGCTGCGCCTGCACGTCGCGGCGCTGCGCCGCCAGTTCGAACCGAAGCCCGGCCGCGACATAATTTTCAAAGTCCGACATGGGCGCCAGCGCCGCGATGCGCGCATTGGCGGTGGTCACGTCACGTGCTTGCAGCGCGGCCTGCGCCGCCGTCACATTGGCGCGAAACGCGTCGGACATGGCAATGACGGGACCGACCGCGACCTGCTTTTTTGCAAAGCCGGGCGTCACCATCAGCAACGCCCCCGCCAAGGCTACCGGCAGGCCCGCAAAAGTGAATGTATGAAATCGCATGGCCCCAAAAGCCTCCCCGGAACGCACTTTATCAATATATTAAAGGCGTGCCGTCGCCGGTC
>NZ_JBMDJF010000033.1:0-17051 GCF_057809055.1 Sphingobium sp. FG58
GCTCGTCAGGCTCATAACCTGAAGGTCGTAGGTTCAAATCCTACTCCCGCAACCAACAAAACTTGCGATTGTCGCAAGATCAGATCACCAAAGGTCGCAGACCGCTTCGAACCCGCCCTGAAGGCGGGTTTTTTGCGTTCCAACGCAATCAAGACGATGCCCCAAAAGCGCCACAGCAAGCGCAGGGGCCGACCCATGAGATGCCGATGCTGCCAAAAGGCTCCAATACGATATGCTGGAACTCATGTCCGGCAAGCGCAACAAAAGGCGCCGTGTCGCCGCCCGCGACCATCGCTCTCACCGTCCAGCATATGCAAGAGCAGAGCCTATGAATAAGCCCGCAATCATGCGGGCTTATTCATAGGCGATCTGCATATCCAGCGCTGAACGCCGTTCAGACTCTGATCACAGGCGTTGCTGCTACGGATCAACCCACCAGTATTTCGTCCAGCGCATAGGCTTTCTTGACACCGGCCAAGGTGGCGAATGTGTAGGATTGACCGCCCAGCGTCGCGATGATGTTCAGGCCGTCGGGGCCAAGATGGCTGGAGAAGGTCACAGCAGGATTATCCTGCCGAATGTCGCTGACGTCGATATGGTCCTTTTGGAACTCGAAGTCACCGATCGTGTCGCGGCCATGGCCCAGCGACTGGAACGCGAATGTGTCCGCGCCACCTCTGCCATAGAGCAGGTCGTCGCCACCGCCGCCTGCGATGACATCATTGCCGCCTTTGCCGACGATCCGGTTGGCAAGGCTGTTGCCGATGACGGTCGTGGCGCTGTCCGTGTCGATTATGACGTTCTCGACGTTGGTGTCGATGATGTAGCTCGTCTGGTAGAGCAAGACGGTATCAGTGCCCTGATCGGCATGTTCGATGATATAATCGCCGTCCTTGTTGATGGCATAATTATCGTCGCCCTTCCCGCCGCGCATGATAGAGGTGCCATTGCCCGACATCTTGTCGTTGGCATCAGTCCCGACGAAACTGTTTAGCTGCTTGTTAAGGTTTACTTTATCGTAAGTGGTGGCGCCCTTCAACGCGATGCCGGCATCCTGCATGTCGAAATCGGCGGACATCAGGCTGTTCATGTCCTTGTTGTCGAGGATGATCTGCCGACCGCCCGACAAGGTGACCACCGTGTCCTGGCCGACCTGCTGCATTGCCATTTTCAGCGCACTAAAGCTGGCGAATTCGTCCCCCGCGAAGTGAACCACGTCGCCCGCGCTGAAGTCGGTGATGCGGGTTACTGCGTCCGTCTTGCCAACCAGGAATAGGTCATTGCCCGCGCCGCCGGTCAGCAGATTATTGCCACCGCCGCCGATCAGCAAGTCGGCGCCGACATTGCCCCGGAGGATATTGTCGCCATCATTGCCGATGCCCACGGCACCTTCTGTCTTGGTTATTTCCAGATTGTCGCTATGGTCGGGCATCACCATATAGCGCGATGTCGCAACGATGGTGTCGATGCCGCCGCCTGCCTTTTCCACGACCTTGGCCGCTTCGATATTACTGACGATATATTTGTCGTCACCTAGTCCGCCGGCAAGCGTTCCGCTTTTGAAAATCAACAGGTCGTTGCCGTCCGTGCCCTGGTTGACGGCGACGCGGCCGGTTTCGCCGCCCTCTAACCATTTCGGCCCCGATTCGGCGGGTTTCGAGGGCGCTGGTTCAGGCACGTTCGGCACCTGGGGAACGGATGGCTTTTCTGGTACGCTAGGCGTTTCGGGCACGCTCGGTGTTTCAGGCATGCTTGGTGTTTCGGGGACGCTGGGCGCTGGCGGCGTCGTCTCGCCAGCCAATTTGTCGAGAACGTCCTGCAAGCTGCCCAAAATGCCGGTCGTCGCGGCGGTGATCGTCACGACGGCATTTTCAGAGAAGGTCACGGTGTCGCTGCCAGCTTCTATGAACAGCGTTTTCGTATCGCGCGTGATGAAATTGTCCGTCACGCTGATGTTGTGGCTGGTGAAGGTGCCATATTGGGTGGCAGCCGAATTGCCTACCAAAACGGCGGTGTAATAGCCTTGGGCTGCTTCGAGATAATTGCCCGTCGCAACCGAATCCACCGCGCCACGAAAGGCGAGGGGGCGTTTGCCGACATCTTCTACACGGTTGCCGACCACGGTGACATCCGATGCCTGGAATGCTTCGTAACCGTCAGGCATCTTGTAATTATAGGATGTCCAGCCGCCAACCGATATGCCGTCCGCCGTTATGCCATGGACATAATTGTTGGAAATCAGAATGTCGGATGAGCCGCCCTTGGCGAAGATCGCCGCGCTGGTACCCGTGTTGCCGCTGACGTCATTATGGGAAATGACGCCATGGATGATCGACATGAAGTCGATGCTTTCGTCGATGCCGCCCGTTATGACATTGTTGATGACGACGACGTTCGAGCCGCCATTCGCCTTTACGCCATCCTGCACCACATTATCGATCACGTTATTCTTGATAACGATATTCTTGATGGTGTCGGTATAGTCATTCCCGTTCTGGCTGAACTGGATGCCGTTATTGCCGCCTGTGATGTGAAAACCGTCGACGACGAAATTTTCGGTGCCCCCGCCGCCGATCGTCGCCAGCGTGTCGCTTTTGGCCGTGATGTGGGCGGCTTGTGGGCCGTCTGCCGAAATCAGCCAGATGGGCGCGCTGTCGGTTCCGCTGACATTGCGCGGAATCAAGACATTTTCAATATAGTCGCCGGCCTTGACCATGATGGCGGTGCCAGGCGTTGCAGCGTTGACAGCTGCCTGAATCGTCGTGAACGGCTTTTCAGCCGATCCGTTCGGCTTTCCCCTGTAGCTTGCGTCCCCATCGACCCACAATATTTTCGCAGGCGTGACGTCGCCCCAGAGATCTTCAGTCATGAAAAAATTCTCCCGCTGTCAGGAACAGATAAGGGAGAACGACTGAACGTCGTGTAATATGGTAGAGTTAACTACGCATTAGCTATAAAAATGTTTTGCGGCCATCCGTTATTGCTTCTGATGGCGGATAGCGTCTGAGTATTTACAGTATATCCATGGCAATTGCCATGGATATTGTACTGTTCGATTGAGTGGCGCATTGTCGGCCATGATGGTCATGGGATAGTTGCACTCGCATGGACGCGCACCGCGCGCCCACAGTCCCGCACCATCACACCATCATAAAATGATATAGTCGGCGCTGCTCAGCGCAGTGACGTTCAGGATCTGAAAACTGTTCTGGATGCTGTTGTCCGCCGTTGCGATGGTCCACAGGTGACTGACATTATTATAGGTCAGTGTCGCACCAGGGCCGTAGCCTGCAAATTCCAGCCTGTCGCCAGTGGCCAGTCCGGCCCCTTCGAAATCGGCGATTATGTCACCTTGAACATGACCGACCATGAACTGGAACGTGTCCTCGTTCGTTCCGCCATAAAACGTGTCTGCTCCGCCATCGCCCGAAATCTTGTCCCGTCCGCCGCCGCCATAGATGATATCATCGTCGGCACCGCCGGATATGACGTCATTGCCGTTGCCGCCGGTCAATATATCACGACCTTTCCCACCGGTCAGCCGGTCGGAGCCGGAACCCAATGTGATGATGTCGTCGCCCGATCCCGCCGAATAGTTGATGGTTTCAAAGCCGCTAATCTGCGTGCCGTCGGCCAGCGTGACGATCACCCCCGCCTGTTCCTGAAGCGAAAGATTGACACTCTGCGCGTCGCTGAACTGCGAACGATTGAGCACAAGCGTGTCCTTGCCCGTGCCGCCGATCAGCATCAGGTCAGGATCGCTGCTGGTCACGGTGTCATCGCCCGCGCCCGCATCAATCCAGTCGAACCCGCGACTGCCGTCGATCTTGTCGATGCCATTGCCGCCCAAAATGACGTCGTCGCCATTGCCGCCAAAGATCAGATCATCGCCATCCATGCCTTCGATCACATCATTGCCGTCGCCGCCCGAAATCTGGTCTGCATAGGCACCACCGCGCAGCATGTCCGACCCGCTGCCGCTCGCAATCTGCAACACTTCGACATTGACGATACGGGTGCCGTCGAACAGTTGCAGCATGGGGCTGTTATTGACGGTGAATGAACTTGTGTAGCTGATGTCGACAAAAATGTCGGCGGTGGCGGTCGATCGGTCCAAATAGACGGTGTCGATATTGTTAC
Organism: Sphingobium sp. FG58; assembly: GCF_057809055.1. NCBI lineage: Bacteria > Pseudomonadati > Pseudomonadota > Alphaproteobacteria > Sphingomonadales > Sphingobiaceae > Sphingobium > Sphingobium sp. FG58. Next base: position 4,141 of record NZ_JBMDJF010000033.1, read on the forward strand.
CGCCATTTATCAAGTCGTCGGCGTCATAGCTGATCAAAATATCCTTGCCGTCGCCGCCGCGCATGACGTCGAAGCCCGAGCCGCCATCCAGTATATCTTCGCCCCCTTCTCCGGCGAGGTGATCGTCGCCCACGCCCCCGAAGAGGCGGTCATGGTCCGAGCCGCTGTTCAGATCATCATTGCCGGCCCCCCCGAACAGGTCGTCATCGCCGGACCCGCCACGCAATATGTCATTGCCGCTATTGCCGTAGAGTCGGTTGTTGCCAGGGCTGCCGCTGATCGAGGTGTCCTGATCGCGCAGCGAATAGACATCCTCGATCGAACTGGAGCCGATCTTGTACACGGACGCATTGCGGGTCAGGATGACCACGTCATGGCCGCCGCCGGTCGCTTCGATTGCCTGATCGTTCCGGTCGTCGAACATATAGATGTCGTCGCCCAGCCCGCCATGCATGATGTCGGCGCCCTGCTGGCCGCTGATATAATCCGCCGTCGCATGGCCCGACCGGTCGCCATAAAGAATATCGCTGCCCGACTTGCCGATGATCTGGTCGCGCGCCACGGCGATGCCGCCATCGACACCGCCGACAAAGCCATATTGTTCCGGGTCATAGGTGGCCAGCGGATCGAAGGCGGCATTGCCACCCAGGTCATGGGTCGTGGCGCCAGGCGCATTGGTGAAGAGCGCCTTGCCCTTGAAGATATTGTCGGCGAAGCTGATTTCGTTGGAAAGGCCGGTCAATCCCCGCGGGATATATTGTTCCGCAACGCCGTAGAGGCTGGTCCCGGCCGCCCGCGCGACATTGGAAATACTGACGGTGTTGAACAGATTGCCGGTGACCAACACGTCTTGCGCGCCTTGCAACAGCAGCGAGGTGGGATAATCGATGGCGGTATTGCCGCTTACCACGGCATGTTTCACTTCATAATCGACGAAATGCGCGCCGTCCCCGTCCGCGCCGACTTCGATCGGCAGATAGGCGATGCCGGTAGGGCTGCCAATCTTGATCGCAGTGCCATCGGTCGAACCGATCACATTGTTGCGGATTTCGACGAACGTGGAGCCGCCCTTCACCGTGATCGCTGAATCGCCGGTGTAATCGCGATTGTCCAGCTCGTCCCATTCTTCCTTGGCCGTGATTTCGTCGATGACATTGCCCTGGATCAGCAGCTTTGACGTGCCGACAAAATCGATGCCCTGTTCATGCGCGCCGATGATGCTGTTGTTGATGATCTGGACGCCAAAGCTTTGGGCTACGTGGATCGCGTCGATGCCCCAATCGGTGAAAACATTGTTGATGAGCAGGATGTTCTCGACCTTGTCGCCTGCATAACCATCCTGGTACGCGGCGTTGGCACCGAAATTACGGCTGACGAGATTCACGCCATAGGTGCCGATCGTGTCCGATCCCTGAACCGTAAAGCCGTCAATGACCCAATTGCCGGCACCCCGGCCCGAAATGGCGCTGATTTCGGCGACAGCGGGCGGCGCTATGACCGCCGCGCCCTGGCCATCGGCGGAAATCAGCCGGATGGGGGCGTCGGTGCTGCCATCGACGGTCAGGTCCAGCGCTTCATTATAGGTTCCGGCGCGCACCATGATGTCGGTGCCGGGACCTGCATTGTCGATCGCGTGCTGGATGGTGGCGAAGGGTGATTCGGCGCTGCCGGTTCCGGCTGCGTCGTCGCCGGTCGTCGCCACCCACAATATGGTGGTGGCGGGTGGCGCTTCGCTGAAGATGATCGTGTCCTGCGCGGCCTTGATCGTGATGTCGATGGATTTTTGAAAGGTGAAGCCGGTCGAATCCTCGACCTTGACCACTACGGTGCGTTGCGTACCGGCACGAACGTCCAGCGCGTTGTTCACGACCAGCTGGTCGCCGACGATGGCGAAGGCTCCGCCTGCATCGTCGACCAGGGAATAGACATGGGTGTCGCCCTTGTCAGGATCGTCGACGAACAGTTCGCCCACCGGCGTGCCGATCTCCGAAAATTCATTCACCCACGTCGTGTGCAGGCTAAGGTCCAACGGCGCGTCGGGCGTGTCGTTGACGTCGACGCGGAAAATGATCTGGGCTCTGTTGGGGCCGTCGGTGGCAAAGACGGTCAGGTTGAACCAGTTGGAAAAATCCTGCGGCATCTGACCCGAAAAGGTCAGCGTTTCGGGATCGAAGCTCAACCAGCTGTTGACGTCAGCCCCCACGCTGCCGCCGAAAGTCAATATGCTGTCAGGATCGGAAAACAGGCCCGCTGCCGGGATCGTCACCGAAAAGAAACTATCCTCCTCGACCACCAGGTTGGGCAGGGTTCCAATGATGGAGGGGCGTTCGGACACCGTCAGGTTGAAGGCGAGCGTCGCGCTGCTCGACTGATCGCTGGCGTTCAGAAATATCCTGTAGTCATGGTGGCCGTCAGTCGGACCGCGACCGCTGAACGTCATCGTGTCCGACGAAAAGGTCAGCCAGTCGGGCAGGGCTGACCCGTCGGACAGGGTGGCGCTGTAGGTCAGCGGGTCGCCATCGGGATCGATGAAGAAAGTGGCGGGTACGACAAGAGAATAGAGCGTATTCTGACCCGTCAGCTGATCGTTTATCGTGCCGTTGACGAGAGGTGGGCTGTTATCGGCAGGGGGCGGCGGCGAATCGCCTTCCGGTTCCCCCATGCCTGTGTCGGTGCTGGATTCGCCATCCTGTTCAGCGACATAGTCGGGCGGGACAATATCGAATTCAAATTGCCCGTCTGTCGTCATGCCTGTCTATCCCACCTGGATTTTAAACCGAATGAGGCGCAAATGCCTCTAATCGCTTTATTTTCTTGCACAGGATGTCCTTTCCAGACCTCTGGAAAGCGGCGACATTCCTCTTGCCAAAAAAGGCTAATGAAAGGTTAAGAACAGCGCAAGTGCAGCAAAATCTGTTCGTCGCAAAAACATCATTATACTGTCCTGTATTGATACGGATCGGCCGCGCTTTCGCTTCCGCGACATCGGCCAACAGATATTATCTGTTTGGATTTTCCTGAGTTTTTGTATGAAAATTGCGTTCGCTACGGCACTTTGGCAGGGGTGGACAATACTTTGTCCTGCTTGTTCGCGCTCGGCACGCATATCCGCGCAGTTGCCATGGTGCGCCGCGACATCTTATGGCAAAGGGTGATGACGGCGCGCGGAGCCGGGCCGGATCAAGGCGCGCACGCGGAACCAGCGGGACGGTGGGGGCTATGATCAAGTATCGCCAGGATATTGACGGGCTGCGTTCGCTGGCAATTCTGCCCGTGCTATTCTTTCATTTGGGTGCGATCAGCCTGTTCCCCGGCGGCTTCGTGGGTGTCGACGTGTTTTTCGTGATCTCCGGTTATCTGATCACGAAGATCATTTATGACGACCTGTCCAATGGTCGATACAGCATCGCGCGCTTTTACGAACGCCACATCCGGCGCATCGGCGAAACTATCGCGCGGATCGGGTCGGGTGTACCCGTCACGGTGGTCGGCCCCAGCGTCGAATATCGACAGCCCCTGCCCAAGATGCTGGCGCAGGCCTGGCCCGATGACAGTGTATGGGCAGGTCAGCATATTCCCCTCTTGTTTGAAGGCGGTCTGACGACCCAGGCATCGCGCCTGATCGTCTCTCAGGTCACCTCGCAATTTTGGTTCCGATGACCAGCGCCCCGTTGCGCTCCGGGCGGGACGACCAGCCTGCGAAGGGCAAGAAGGTCATGGTCCTGACGACCATGACCCATGCGTCGGGCGCGCCGATCGCGGCGCTTCGCCTGGCTGCCGGGCTGGAGGCGAGCGGCCATGACGTGCAGGCCGTATTCCTGTATCACCGCGAGGCCATGAACGGCGCGGACTACCCGGCGAAATTGCTGCTGAGCCACGTTCCGCGCACTCCCGCCGACATGCTGCGGATCATCGTGCGGCTGTGGCGATGTCTGCGCGCGAACCGGCCGGACGTCATCATCATGTTCCTGCCGCTGGCATCGGTGATCGGCGCGAATGTCGCGCGGCTGGCCGGAATCCGCCGCCGCATCATGTCCTTCCGCGTGCCGCGCGCCACCTATTCGCCGGTCATGCGCGCGGCCGACCGCCTGTCCGCATGGATGGGCAGCTATACCGATGTCGTGGGCGTGTCCCGCGCGATGCTGGCGGGATGCGCGGCCTACCCCCGATGGCTGCGCAAGCGGGCCGTCGTCATCCATAACGGGCTGAAGGACTGGCCGCGCAGCACCATGGACAAGGGCGCGGCGCGCGCGCTGTTCGGCTTGCCCGCGCATGGCCGACTGGTCGGCGCGCTTGGCCGGCTGGAGGAGCAGAAAAATCCCGAACTGCTGGTTGAGGCGCTCGCCCAATGCCCTGCCCATGTCCATCTGGTGCTGGCGGGCAGCGGCAGCCTGCGCGAGCGGGTGGTCGCATTGGCGGACAGCGCGGGGGTTCTGGATCGCTTGCACCTGCTGGGCGACGTTCCGCGCGAAAAAGTGCCGCATCTGCTGGCGGCGATCGATATTTTCGCCCAGCCATCGCGGTTTGAAGGGCAAAGCAATGCTTTGCTGGAAGCGCTACATGCCGGCTTGCCTTGCCTGGTCAGCGACATCGCAGAACAGGTGGAAACCGTCGTCGGGGACGATGGCCGAGCTGCCGGGCAGGTCCTCCCGCTCGACGATCCGGCCGCCTGGGCGCGCGCGATGGCGAATGACGGGAGTAGCGATGCTCTGGACGCCGTCATTGCGGAGCGCGCCGCCCTGTTTACCTTCGCCGCGATGATGCGGTCCTACAATGCGTTGCTGCGGGCGCGGTGACTCCATGTCGCCTCATCTTCCACTTCATCCGATGCGGCCTTCCGGCAGGTCAAATTTGCCGCCAAGGGATGAATGGCGATTGCATGGCACCACTGCGTGCGTATAGCAAAGCGGTGGGGGATGCTGCATAGGCCTGTACGACATTGCAGCACTAGGAAATCAGAAGCGGCTTTATGAAACTGTTCGTCACTGCCTCTCCCAAGTCGGGCACGACTACGCTGAACAAGGCGCTGGAAGCCAGTGGTATGTCTACGCTGCATTGGCGGCAGGGCGAGAAGTTCTTGGGCAAGATGATCTATGATGTCTATATGGCCAGCGAAGATCCCTTGCGTGACTTTGCGAACATTGATTGCATCACCCAGGCCGACGTGGGCCTGCCGCGGCACAAGCTGAATTACTGGCGCAACCTGAATTTCCAGATCATCGCGGCGATCCGGCGCTATCATTCCGGTTGCCTGCTGGCACTGAACTATCGCGACCCGGTCAAGGTCGTATCGAGCATGAATCGCTGGCCGGACATGCGCAAGCGCTTCGTCGCATCCGACATTCCCGGCCTGCCCAAGGGCTTTGGCGCCAGGGACAGCGAATTGCTGACCTGGATCGAGGGCCATTATGACGCCTGTCGTCGGCTGTTGGGGTCGGCCCCCAATTTGTTCGAATATGACATTGAAGATCCCAAGGCGCCGCAGAGATTGAGCGATCGGCTGGGGGGCAAGCTTGCCTGGTGGGGCAAAGCCAATGTGAATGAGGCCGCATGAGGCGACAGGATCAGGGCCAGCCCGCTTAGCTGGACGTCAATCGATCGGATGAACCGGCCTTCGCGGGCGGTATAGGGGTAGCAGGAGTAGTCCGATGACGACAGCGCGGCGACGGCAGATGCCATATTGGTTGGCGTCCATATTGACATATGGCTTCGTCAACGTGGTAACGCGCGGCGCGAGCGGCGTCCTGACGTTGCTCTACGCCTATCGGCTAACACCCGGTGAACTTGGTTCCTACGCCATTTTGGTTACGATCGCGGCGTTGATCGACGTTGTGACCAATCTGGGTGTGACCCAGGCGATCGTCCGCCAATATTTTGATTTCAAGCAGGACGGGGATGCCGGGAAGGCCTTTTTCTCGCGGGTCATCCGGCTGACGCGGCTGATCGGGTTCGTGCTGGTCATCGTGGCGGGCCTGATCTGCCTGTCGATGTGGGACCATCTGGTCGGCAATCATCTGCCTACCTGGCCCTATCTGCCGCTGATGCTGGTCTATGCCTATGTCATGCGCAGCAGCAAGATTTTCGACAGCGTAGCGCGCACGCTCGATAAGCCGGGCATGTTCGCGACCTATCGCCTGGTGCAGATGGCGGCGCTGATCCTGTTGTCGTTCCTGTTCGTGTTCCAGTTTCGCTGGGGTTTGCAGGGTGCTTTGCTGGCGACGGTCGGGTCGGCGGTTTTTGGCGCGGCAATCCGTTCCTACCTGTTTCGCAACCAGTTGCCTGCGTCGGGTCGATCGAGGCGATCGGAGATCACGGCGCTCTATAGCTATGGCCTGCCGCTTCTGCCGCGCGAACTGGCGGAGTGGGGGCGCATCCCCGCGCAGCGGTTGATCGTTGCGAGCGTCATGTCGGTTGCCGATGTCGGCATGTTCTTTCTGGGGAGTTCGATGGTCGCGATGCTGACCATGCTCACCGATTCGATCGAAATGTGGCTCAATCCGCAATATATGCGGCTCAGAACCAGCCAGGGCGCCGATGTCAAAGCGCGGCTGTACATGATCCGCCAGATGCTGCTGGGTGTGGTTACACCCGTCTATATCGGTGCCATCCTGTTCCTGCCCGACATCATCCACCTTGTCCTGCCGCCGGGCTATGCAGCAACATTGCCGATCTTGGGGCCGTTATTGCTGGCGTCCTATGTCCAGATCCAGTCGCAGTTTCAGCAACGCCAGCTGTTATTCCTCAAGCGGACCGTGGCCGTTTCGGTCGTGACCCTCACAACGTCCGCATCTTCCCTGGCCGCGGCCTATTTTGCGGGCGGTCAGTGGGGCGTACAGGGCGTTGCCTGGGCCGTAGCGCTGGTTTCCATCGTCGGGCTTATGGCCGGGCGGGCGGTCGTGCGCCGCTATGAGGATAATGAACTCACCCTGTCATCGTCCCTGTGCGGCCTTATGATCGTGTTCCTGCCGGCGCTGGCCATGTCGTTTCGAACCGACATGGCGTTCGACTGGACATGGGAAGGCGCGAAGATGCTGTACCTTATCATTGCCACCACGCTGATTTTCCTGTTGTGGATGCGCGGCCATCTGGCGGACCTTATGGGGGGCGGTCGGAAAAAGAGCGGTAATATGGAGTCGGGCAAATGAGCGGCCCAGCGATTGAGGCATCTGCGGCACAAGGGGAAGCAAACCCCACCCGGAGCGCGCCGGAGCGGCCACGACTCGCCCATCTGGACGTGGGGCGGGGCATAGCGATCCTGCTCGTCGTGATCTTCCATGCCTATCGCGGTTTTCTCAATGCCGGAACGGCAGGCACGGGATCGCTCTGGCCGCTGCTCGACTATGGCGTCTATATATTCCACATGGCCTTTTTCTTCGTAGCGTCAGGCTATTGGGTGCCGCGCGCGTTGAAAAAAGGCAGGACCGCCTATCTGCGGGACAAGCTGGCGACGACCTGGTGGCCGGCCGTGCTGTGGTCGCTTATCTATATCCTGATCAACAACGTCATGGCGTCCTATGTGAACAAGACTGTCCCCATGGACGGGCTGTGGCGTATCCTGATTTTCCCCGCCATGCATTTCTGGTTTCTGGGGGCATTGTTTCTGTTCTTCCTGTGTATGGCGGTAACCAGAAACCTCTCCTTCTGGCTGCTGGCCGCTGTTGTGGCCGCCGGCCTTGTCGATGTCTTTCCAATGCGGGAAAATTTCGCGCGCTACTGCCATTTCGGGATATTTTTCATCGCCGGCGTCATATTGTCCACCAACCGGTCGCAGATGACAGGCAAGGGGTGGCCGTTCGCACTGATCGTGCTTGGTGTCACGATCTGGCTGGGCCTTGAAAAGGGAATCGATCTCTATTCCGGCTGGCTGGTTCCCGGGGGCTTTGCCGGGATCATCGTGCTGCTGGCGCTGGCCAGAGGCATTGCGGGCCATGGTGTGGGCCGGCTGCTGGGGTGGATCGGCCAACGGTCGATGCCGATCTATGTCCTGCATATCCTGCCGATGACGGCATCGCGCGTCGTGCTCAATCGAATCGCGCCGGATTTGAATCTGGACCTGCGTATCCTGATTGTGTCGGCGTCCGGCCTTGTCTTTTCGCTGATCGGCTATGCCATCGCCGCTCGCCTCAACCTGCTGGCAATTACCGGACTCGGCAAGGGCGCATCGCGATCGGCACCGGCTGCATAGTGCGTAAAAGATGGACTGCAGAACGACGTAAATTTTTTTTTCATGTAAATTTTGCAGATGCGAAAAGTCATAAAATGGCTTGACAATGCCAAAAAGACAGAATTGTTACAGTCAAGGCGTCGCCTGCTATGGGTAAAGCCGGGTAGGACGCGGCTTCCGCATTGCCCGATATCCCGCCTATAAGGCCGTTTCTCACATCATCGTCCAGTAACCGGGCTGTTGCTGCCGAGTCGATAGGCAGGATGTCGGAGAGGGGTAGATCCTCGTCGAGAAAACTATTGGCGCTTCTGCTTACTGTCTCAAATAGACGCAATCTCGCAACAGCGTAATGGCGAAGCATTGACGCGATATAGTTACCAAGTTACTAACGCCTCGCGGACAATGAGGCAGCAAACGTCTCTGGCTATAACCGCTTGAAGCAGTGAAATAAATTCGCGGGCGCAGCAGTTGAGCAACATAAACCAACAGGAGATGTCTTATGGCAGTCATTAAAGGTACGCCGGGTAACGGCAACACCGCAGACGATCTGACCGGCACTGACGCGGCGGACCAGATTTCAGGTGGCGACGGCAATGATCGGATTCGTGGTGGGCTGGGGGATGACTCCATCTCCGGCGGCGCTGGCAACGACGGCATCACGGGCAACGACGGCGACGACCTGCTGTTCGGTGGCGACGGCAACGACGACCTCAATGGTGGTGGGGACTATGACACCGCCCAATATCGCGGCGCGCTGAGCGACTATACCATCTATCTGAACGATCGTGGTGAAGTCATTGTCATCGACAATGTCGGTGGTCGTGACGGCCGTGATATCCTCAAGAACATCGAAGCTCTGAAGTTCTGGGAAAACGGCGCGTACAAGACCTACACTCTGGCTGACGTTCTTGCCTGATTTAGGTTCGCGACTCGGCAGGTGTGGATGAAACACGCTGCGCCAGCCGATTTGCCAAGCTTGATCATGTGATCAGTGAATTGCCGCTGACGCTGGGGGATATAATCCGACCAGGGTCAGCGGCGATTTTCTTTGGCGGCCATTGCCATGTTGGTTTGTCTGGTCAAGCCAGTCCGGGGGAAATGGCGTTTGATCGGGGGCCAGTGCTCCAATCTTGATACTTGCCGAAACATTGTCTGGTGCGAAGCATATGTGGCGAAAAGCGCTGCACGTTTGCCATGCTGCGATGCCATGACACCGTTGTTTCGGTGCGCTCCGCCTCCCTTATCGGCATTGCATGCGCCAGCGGCGGCACGCCGCGCATATCCCGCGCGGCATGGGAAGCGGCGGACCGCGCCACATCGACCTGGTTTGCCCGCAATGTGCCATCGGATATCGCTGTGCTTCGCCCCTCTGACAAGCTATGCAGCCTCAACTGGTGTTCGCTCGTCCGCGAAGGGCGTTCATTATATTTTGATGCCAATCACCTAACCATGTTCGGAGCCAGATGGGTAACGCGGGAATTCTGGCAGATTCCCACGAACACGCTTTCTCGTTCCGGCAAGAATATGTAGAACTCTGTTCCTAAGACGCCAAGTCGGACAGGGCGGCTTTCGGCTTGATGCAGGACAAATTGATGCTGAAGGTATTTGATTCAGAATCGGAAATCGGTTCGGCGCTGCGTCGTTTCCGCTTCGCCATAGGACAGATCAGCATAATCAGCGCCGTGCTGAATATCCTGATGCTCGGCGGCTCGTTTTTCATGCTGCTGGTCTATGATGAGGTGTTGCCGAGTCGCAGCATCCCGACGCTTGTCGGCCTGTTGATCATCATCACTATTGTTTATTGCTTTCAGGGAATATTGGACCTGTTGCGGTCCAGGGCGATGATCCAGATCGGCGCGCTGGTCGACCGGGAAGTGACGCCGCGGGTGTTCGACGTGATCACCAAAATGGAATTGCGGCGGCGCGAAATGCCCGAAGGGACGCAGGCCGCGCGCGATCTGGATGCGATCCGATCCTATGTTTCGGGGTCCGGTCCGCTCGCCATTCTCGATCTGCCCTGGGTTCTTCTCTACCTGGCCGTCTTGTTCATGTTCCATTGGACGCTGGGCGTCCTGGCGACGATCGGCGTCTTGGTCCTGGTCGCCATCATGCTGGCCGCCGACCGCATGACAAAATCGGCGACGATGAAGGCCACGCAGATCGGTTCCAGCCGCGGGATGCTGATCGAAATGTGTCGGCGCAATGCCGAAGTCATTTATGCGCTGGGTATGCACAAACGGGCCAGGCAGTCGTGGGAAGACGCTTCAGCCGCCTTCGTCCGGTCCACCGATCGGCTGGCGGATGTGGGCGGGCGGATGCAGGGGTTGAGCAAGACCTTCCGTATGCTGCTCCAATCCCTGATGCTGGCCGCCGGTGCCGCGCTGGTGATCGACAATCTGGCGTCGGGCGGTGTGATCATCGCCGGTTCGATTTTGAGCGCCCGCGCACTGGCGCCGGTTGAGGCGGTCATCAGCAACTGGAAGGGGATGACGGGCTGCGTCCAGGCCTGGAAGCGGCTGGACTCGATGCTCAAGCAAGTACCGGCCCCGATGCCGACCATGGAACTTCCGCCGCCGTCCAACCGGCTGTCGGTGGAAGGGCTGACGCTTGGGCCGCCCGGTGCGAAGAAGGTGACCGTCAATGATGTCACTTTCTCACTGGCGGCAGGCGACGTGCTGGGGATTATCGGCGCGTCGGGTTCGGGCAAGTCCAGCCTTTTGCGCGGCCTTGTGGGCATTTGGGAGCCTTTGCGCGGCGCGGTCCGGCTGGATGGCGCTTCGATCGACCAATGGGACCCGGACATATTGGGCGCGCATATCGGCTTCATGCCGCAGATGACCGATCTGTTCGACGGCACCATCGCGCAGAATATCGGGCGTTTCGACCCGGAGGCCCGTTCCGAGGATATCATCGCCGCCGCCAAGTCGGCCGATGTCCACGACCTGATCGTGAAGCTGCCCAAGGGCTATAATCATCCCCTTGGCACCAATGGCGGCAATTTGTCCGCCGGGCAGCGGCAGCGCGTGGCGTTGGCGCGGGCGCTTTACGGTGATCCCTTCCTGATCGCGCTCGATGAACCCAATTCCAATCTCGACGCCAATGGCGAAGATGCGCTGGGCGCGGCGATCCAGGCGGCGCGCGCGCGCAATGCGATTGCGATTATCGTTGCGCATCGATCCAATATATTGGCCCATGTCACGCATCTTCTGGTCATGTCGAACGGCCAGATGCAGTTGTTCGGCGCGCGTGATAAGGTGATGGAAAAGATGAAGTTGCCCGCGCCCGCCCCGCCCCGCGTGGACGACAAGCCCGCAGTGATTTCGTCGGCTGGTGCCGCGTAGCAGATCGACAGGGATTTCGGCATGTATTATCTGATCACCGACCAGCGCCCCGATCGTCCCGTGGAAAGGACGCCAGCCGTCACTTTGATGCGCAGCCTGCGCCATGCGATGCTGCTGGTGGGTATACTCGTCATCGTGCTGGGCGGCCTGGCGGCATTTCTGCCGATGGCCAGCGCGGTTATCGGGTCCGGGGAAGTGACGGTCGAAAGCCGCATCCGGCAGATTGGCCATCCCACCGGCGGCGTGATCAAGGATCTGCCCGTGCGCGAGGGCCAGCATGTCAAGAGGGGGCAGTTGCTGATGGCGCTCGACAATCGGGTGAGTTCAGCATCAGCGGCCATGACCGGCGCGAATATCGATCAGCTCGAAGCGCGTGAAGCCCGGCTGATTGCGGAGCGGGACGGACTGCCGGCCATCATATTCCCGGCATCGCTGCGTTCGCGGGCCAAGGATCCTGCGGTCGCGGAAATCATGCGCGTCGAACAACGCGCCTTTTCGTTCCGCCGGGCCTCGCGCGGGGGCCAGGAACAGCAGGTCCAGGAGCGGGTTCGCCAGACACAGACGCAGATCGCCGGTTTTGAGGATCAGGTCATCTCGCTGGAAAAGCAGGCGGAGCTGATGGACGATCAGCTGGCGGCCACCCGGATGCTGTGGGAAAAACGCTATACGACGCTCGACAAGCTGAGGTCGCTGGAACGGGCCGCCATCGCGGCACACAGCGCCGTGGCCGATGCGCGGGTCCAGGCGGCACAGGCGCGGGCGCGCCTGTCGGAAATAAGCCAGCAGGGCATATCGATCACGTCGGACCTGAGCGGTCAGGCGGGAACCGATCTGGCCACCGTCCAGGCGCAGCTGATCGAACTGCGCCGCAACAACATCACCGCGATGACGGACGATGAACGCAATGCCATCCGCGCGCCGTCCGACGGGGTGGTGGACAAGATCAAATTCACCACCATCGGCGGGATCGTGCCTGCGGGCGAAACGCTGATCGAGCTGATCCCGGACGGCGATGATATGGAGGTGACCGCGCGCATCAGCATTGCCGATATCGATCAGGTCAGCCCAGGGCAGCTGGCCATGTTGCGCTTTTCCGCGTTCAACATGCGCACGACGCCCGAAATCGCGGGAACCGTGGCCTATGTTTCGGGTGACCGCCGCACCGATGAGCGCAACGGGATGCCTTATTATGTCGCGCGCGTTCAGGTGACCAGGGACGAGCTGAAAAAGCTGGACGGTTTGAAGCTGAAACCGGGGATGCCCGTGGAAACCTTCATCAAGACCGGCGAACGATCGATGCTGAGCTATTTGGTCAAGCCGTTGAGAGACCAGCTTTATCGCGCCTTCCGGCACAGCTAGAGCGTGATGAGATTAAGTTCGTTGATATCCGGCATGGGTAAGGAAAT
>NZ_JBMDJF010000034.1:0-16373 GCF_057809055.1 Sphingobium sp. FG58
CCCCCACCCGACCTCCCATTCAGGATACACTCTGTGGGCGGTCAGGTGGGGGTGTGGGCCGGTGCCGCAACCGAAATGCGTTCTTCCACGTATTTCGACAAACACCTAAAAAATGGCCAGTTGCCGTGCAGGGCAACTGGCCATCAGGGCGCTCCGCTTTCAGGAAGGGCGGGTTAGAAGGCGTAGCGCATACCGAAGTTGAACTGGCGACCGCTGTGGGTCAGCACGTTCAGGCGATTGGTTTCGTCCACAAACTGGTCGTTCTTGGTGTCGGTCAGGTTGATCGCCTCGATGCTCAGCTTCATCTTTTCGGTGATGTTGTAGCTGGCCTGGGCATCGACGTTGATGGTGCGGTTGGTGCCGTTATAGGCATTGCCCTCCGTCCCCGGCACCGCGGTCAGATATTTGGACCGATAGGCGACGGACCCGCGGATCTGGAATTTCTTGGTTTCATAATAGAGGGTCGCGTTGGCGGCATGTCTGGACAGGCCGACCAGCGGCGCGGTAACAGACGCGCTGCCATCGGCGGCGGTCAGATATTCGATGTCCGACTTGACGAACGTATAGTTGGCCAGCACGCCGAAATTGGACAGGATGCCCGGCAGGAAGCTGAAGGGCTGCTGGATATTGACTTCGAAGCCTTTCAGGATGCCGCCCGATGAATTGACCGGCTGGCTGACGATGAACACGTCGCTGGGCGATGCCGTCGTGCCGTCCAATAGCGAATTGGGGAGGCCAAGGCTGGCATAGGGCACGCCCACGCTCAGCGTCTGGACGAAGGTGCCGATATCCTTGCGGAAGGCGGCCAGCGCATAGATCGCCCCTTGCGTGGGATACCATTCGATCGATACGTCCAGATTCTTCGACGAGGTGGGCTTGAGGTCGGGGTTGCCGGACGAGAAGCTGCGATTGCCGCCCGACACGTTGAGGTTGCCACCGGGCGTCAGCGACGCGATCCCGGCGCGGGCCAGCGTCTTTGCCGCCGCGAAGCGGACCTGCAGATCCTCGGTAATATTGCCGACCAGGTTGATCGAGGGCAGCCAGCGCTTGTAGGTGCGATCCGCGCTCACCAGATTGGTGGCCGCACCGCGGCTGGCATAGCCGGTCGAAAACTGGTCGGTCTTGACATAGCGTATGCCCAGGTCACCGCGGATCGGCAGGCCCGCATCGGCCAGGTTGAACTGGGTCATGCCCCAGATGCCGAGATCTTCTTCCTTCACGGTGACATAGGAACCGCGCGCCGTCGCATTCTCGACCCCGCCCGTGGCATAGATTGGATTGCCGTAGATATTGCCCTTACTGATGAAGGCGGCCAGATTGGGGACGATCCATGCCGTCGGTGTGCCGGCGGGGACGTTCAGCCCCTTGCCGAAGCCGTCGAACAGGGTGGTCATGCTTGCCAGCTCGGCGGCGGTCAGCGGCGCGACCACCGTTTCGCCCGATAGGCGGCGACGCTCGGTCGAATCATATTCAAACTTGCGCCAGTCGGCACCCGCTTTCAGGGTCACCATGTCATTGGCTTCCCATTCGACAAAGCCCTTGGCGGTGGTGAAGGCGTTGTCCACCGTCTGTGGGCGGATGCGGACTTCCGACGTGCCGTTAATGAAGCTCCAGGTCGCCGGATTGGCGACATCGACGCCCGGCGCGATGGTCGGGAAGCGGCTGGTGAAATCATATTGGAAATTGCCGGTATTGACCGCGTCGATCGTCACCGTGGTCTGGATCGGATTTCTGAATTCCGATTTGGCGTGGCCACCCATGACGCTGATCTTCAACCGGTCGCCCAGTTGCTGGTCGATCGATCCGTTGACCTGATAAAATTCGGTCTTGAGGACGTCGTAGCGGGCTTGTGAGCGCATATCGACATTGTCGAACGTGCCGGTGATGATGTTGTTGTCGCCATCGACCGTGCCGTCGCGGATGACCGTCTGCGGCTTGCCGTTGCCCGACCGGCTGAAGCTGATCGCCTGAAGCTGGGCTTCCTTGCGAGTGCCATCCAGCCGTGAAAACAGGCTGTCGATCGAGATCGTCGTGCGGTCGGTTGGCTTGAACTGGACCGACGCCGCAGCGCCCAGACGCTTTTGCGCGATGTCGTAACTGACCAGGCCGGGGATGCGTGGATGGAACAGCGCGGTGCCGGGATTGGCGTCGTTGATCTGCGCGATCGTCTTGCCGGGCAGGGTCGATGTCGGGGCAAATCCGCCGTTGAACCCGCCATAGGTCCAGCGGGTGATGTTCGCGCCTTCCTCGATAATCTTGCGCTCTTCATAAGCGACCGACAGCAGCACGCCGAAGCGGCCATCGTCGGTCTGGGTCGCGACCAGCCCGGACAGGCGCGGCGTCGTCTTGCCGCTCAGATCATTATAGCTGGCGGCGGCGGAGAGGACGGCGGTGGGTTTCTTATAGTCGAGCGGACGCGCGGTTTGCAGGTCCACGACGCCGCCCAGTGATCCTTCTTCGACATCGGCCGTCGCGGTCTTGCGCACCGACAGGTTGCTGAACAGGTCGGAGGAGAAGATGTTGAAGTCGAAACCACGGCCACGGTTGACGCCGCCGGAATTGTCGGTGCCGCCGGTCGTGCCGATCGCTTCCATGCCGTTGATGCGCACGCGGGTATATTCGGGGCCAAGGCCGCGCACGGTGACGTTGCGGCCTTCGCCGTTCACGCGGCTGATGGCGACGCCGGGAATACGCTGGAGCGATTCGGCCAGGTTCAGGTCGGGGAATTCGGCAATATCCTCCGCCTTGATCGCGTCGATAGAGGCGGTTTCGTTGCGCTTGACGTTCAGCGCGCTGTTCAGGCTGGCGCGAAATCCGGTGACGACGATGTCGGCGGCGGCAGGCTCGTCCTGCGGCAGGGCGGTGGCGGGCGATGCAGCCTCCGCATCGCTCTGCGCCAGTGCCATAGGCGCCAGGGCAATCGTTGCGATGGCGCTGGACAGGCTCAGGATCGCTTTGGTTCGACGGGTGGCGTTCATGGCCCTATCACTCCCCTAATGTTTGCGGCTTGCGCTTATGATGTCCGGCATTGATCACCGGATCGGCCCCACTTCGATAGCGCTGGAACCCGATAAGATGCCAATCCCAATGTCGCATGGATCAATGCACGGCTTGCACTGATCGCTGGTGGCATTGCGGAGCCGCCCCGGCATCAAGCCAAGATGGGACTGGATCATGGCGGATTTCGGCTTGGACCGGCCCGGCCTGTCCCGCTAGCGTCACTCCTTGCCATTTCGACCGTTCCGACAGATGGACGGCACCGTTGAGGAGAGCCATTCGTGATCCGTCCTGCCACCGCGAACGCCGTCGCTGCCGATCGTCCCAGCCATGTGCGCTATCGCATCATTGCGCTGATCTTCCTGATCACGTCGATCAACTATGCCGACCGCGCAACTTTCTCGATCGCGGGCAATGCGGCGTCGGGGGAACTGGGCATCTCGCCGGTGCAGACGGGTTTCATCCTCTCCGCCTTCGCCTGGGCCTATGTATTGGGGCAGATACCGGGCGGCGCGCTGCTCGATCGCTTCGGTACGAAGCGCATTTATGCCGGGGCCATCGCGCTCTGGTCGATCTTCACCGCGATGCAGGGCACGGTCGGGCTGATCGCGGGCCTGCCAGTGGTGGCGACGCTATTTGCCATGCGCTTCATGGTCGGCTTTGCTGAATCGCCGTCCTTCCCCGGCAATGCCCGGCTGGTCGCGGCCTGGTTTCCCGGCGCGGAACGCGGCACGGCCTCGGCGATCTTCAACAGCGCGCAATATTTCTCGCTCGTCGCCTTTGCCCCGCTGATGGGCTGGCTGGTCCATAGTTTCGGCTGGCGCGCGGTATTCTGGGTCATGGGCGCGCTGGGGCTGGCGGCAACTGCCCTGTTCCTGCGCTATATCCACAGCCCGGACCGGCATCCGTCGATCAACGCAGCGGAACTGGCGCATATCGAGGCGGGCGGCGGCCTCATCCATATGGAGGATGGCGCGGCGCAGGCGGCGCGCGCGCCGACCTTCACCTGGACCAATATCCGGCAATTGCTGGCCAACCGCATGATGCTGGGCATTTATCTTGGCCAATATTGCATCAATGTGCTGACCTATTTCTTCGTCACCTGGTTCCCCATCTATCTGGTCAAGGAACGCGGCCTCAACATCATGGAGGCGGGCTTTGCCGCTGCGGTACCCGCACTGTGCGGCTTTGTCGGCGGGCTGGCGGGTGGTTATGGCTCCGACCTCATCCTGCGCCGCACCGGATCGCTCGATCTGGCGCGCAAGACGCCGTTGGTTGCCGGGATGCTGCTTGCGACGCTCATCATCGCCTGCGTCTGGGCGGAATCCGAAGCACTGGTCATCACTTTCATGGCGCTGGCCTTTTTCGGCAAGGGTGTGGCATCGCTCGGCTGGGCGATCATGGCTGACGTCGCGCCCAAGCAGCTGGCCGGACTGTCGGGCGGGGTGTTCAACATGTTCGGCAATATCGCCGGGATCGTCACGCCGATCGTCGTCGGCTTCATCGTTGCCGCCACCGGCTCGTTCGATTGGGCGCTGATCTTCGTGGGCGCGCATTGCCTGCTTACCATCTTCGCCTTCCTGGTCATCGTCGGCCCGATCCGCAGGCTGGAGCTGGCCTGATGCGGATAGGCCGTCGCGCTTTTGTAACCGGGACTGTCGCACTTGCCTTGCCTGCCCAGGCCCGCACGCGCGCAGCACTCGTCGCCAGCACGCCGATGTCCCCGCCACGCTGGGCCGTGCTGCAACGCCAGTTGCTCGCCGCCAACGAAGCCGCCTGCGTCGATTTCTACGCCCAATATGTCGACCGGCGCGACCGGCTGCGCGTGTTCGAGCGCTGGGGTGCGAATGACGGGCCGGACGATGCCGCCGAAGCGACCAATGACTGGTTCCTGCTCCACGCGCTGGGCGGGGGTGATCGGATTCGCACATTGGCCGCCCAATTCTGGGAAGGCCATCTACGCCAGTTCGCCGCCGCCCGCACCAGCGCCGTGCCGATCGCGCGGCAGGGCATGTATCACCGCGAATTTCCGGTCCAGATGGACTGGCAGCATAATGCGGAAGGGCTGACCAGCTTCAACGTCATGGGCCTGTCGATGCCACGCGACACGGCGCTGCGCGCCCGCACCGCCCGCTATGCCGATTTCTACACCGGGCGCGATGCCACCGCGCCCAATTACGACCCCAAATTGCGGATGATGCGCAGCCTGATGAACGGCAGCCGCGGCCCGATGCTGCGCCCCGCCACCCCGCTCGACTGGGCGGGCGATCCGTTCGATCCGACGCCCTTCCACATGGAACATGGCGAAACCACGTACCAGGAAACGCTCGATCATTATGCCGGATATGGCGATGTGGTCGGTGACAATCCGCTGAACCTGCAATCCACGACTTTGGGCCTCAACGCCTATGCGCTTGGGGGAGGGGAGCGGTTCCGCCGCTGGGCGCTCGACTATCTGGACGCCTGGGCGGAACGTGCCGCCCGCAACGGCGATATCCTGCCCAGCCATGTCCGCCCCGACGGCACGGTTGGCGATGACTGGTGGGCGGGCGTCTATGGCTGGGGCTTCTCCCCCCGCGTGCCGCAGACCGGCGTGCGGGAGGATCGCAATCGTGTCCCCCGTTCCATTACCGCCTTCATGGGCGCGCTGCTGATGAGCGGCGACCAGCGCTATATCGACTTGTGGCGGCGACAGACGGCGCGGATCAACGCCGCCGCCCGCACCATCGACGGCGTGTCGCACGCGCCGACCATGTATGGCGCGGACGGCTGGTATGGCTGGAAGCCTGGTCCCTACCGCACCAACGGCTTTGAAATGTGGTATATGTCGCAGCGCGCCGACGACCGCGCGGCGGCTGGCGATCACCCATGGATCGGTTTTCTGGAAGGGCGCGACCCAGCCTATGCCGAGCGCGCGATCGAGGCGGACCTCAAGCGCGTGGCCGACCGCGTCGCCCTGCGCGAAGGCGATACGACTACGCCGCAGACCCGGCTTGCCGACTGGCCGATCGGCATCAACCCGGCCAGTGTCACCAGTCTCGTTCAACTCATGACCGGCGGCCTGCACATCGCCCGCCCGCCCTGGTCGAAAACGTCGCCTCCACAAGGGGGCGTCCCGCTTCATTGCCGACTGCGCTATTTCGATTCCGCCGCCCGCCGCGCCGGGGTGCCGCCGCAGGTTGCCGCGCTGGTCCACAGCCTGTCCGATACGGCGACCGAGGTGACGCTGGTCAATCTCGACCCCAAAAGCGCGCGCAGCGTCATCGTGCAGGGCGGCGCCTATGGCGAACATCGCATCGACAGCGTGACGGTCGACGGACGCACGGTCGCGGCTGGCGGGCGCGATGTGACCGTGCGGCTGGAGCCGGGCTGCGGCGTGCGCTTGCGTCTGGCGATAACACGCTATGCCCTGCGCCCGACGCTCAGCTTCCCGTGGGACCGGGCCTAGCCACCCGGCTTGATATAGGGCGCGACCGCGAACAGCAGCCGTTCTTCCCGGCGCGGATCATGCTCGATCCGCACGTTCCTGTCGAAAATCATCGTCGGCCGATGCGTCAACTCAAAATGCGGCCAGCGCGGTAGCGCCCCGCCATTGGGATCGCCCGTCCGCGCCAGCGCGATGAAGGCGTCCGCCATCACTCCCGCCAGCCGCCGCGCATGGGCGCTCACCCCCGTTCGTGCGCCCGGCGCATCGACATTGTCGAACACGAGCGGGATGTCGAGCGTATGGAACGCCCCCAATATCCCGCCTGCTTCGGGGCAGGGAAAATCCAGCTGATACATCCATGTCGGCCCGCCGATCCGCGCGCGTTCTTCCGCCTGGATCAGATGCCCCGGCCAGGATCGTCCGGCGGTGGAGGCGGCCAGCAATATCTGCCCCGGCGTCCGGTCGGGATAGAGCTGGCGATAGCGCGCGATGACGTGATCGGGGGCGAGATCCTTAACCATTTGCCGCGCCAGCCGGTCGGGCAGATTATCCCATGTCGTGTCCCCGGCCCGCAGCGTCTTTTCGATCCACAGCGCGGTTTCGTCATGGGTATTGCCGATGATCAGCGGAATATGCGCTGCCTCGCGTGGGGCGTCCGGCACGAAGGGGTGCCGCGTCAGCACATGATGATCCAGCGTGGAGGTGAAACTGATCTCGCCCTTGCCCTCCAGCGGATCGGTCATCCCCATCGCCTCGACCAGCTGGCCGATCGGCAGGCGGGCCATCGTCGCCACGTCCGCCGCGCCAGCCTTCGCCATCCACGCCTTGGCGCGCGCGGTGGCATGGTTTGGCCCGGCGGCGGTGACATGCTGTCCGCTCATCGTGGCCGCGGCGTGGAACAAAGGCCGCGCCTCCGCCATCGTCATCAGCGTTACGACCTTCGCCCCGCCGCCCGACTGGCCGAAGATCATCACCCGCCCCGGATCGCCGCCGAACCCGGCAATATTGTCGCGCACCCATTGCAACGCCAATATGATGTCGAGATTGCCGACATTGCCCGATTCCCTGGGGCCGCCCAGCTGCGCCAGATAGGCGTAGCCCAGCGCCGCCAGCCGATGGTTCAGCGTCACCACCACAACATCGCCGCGCCGCACCAGATTGCCGCCATCATAGAGCGGATCGCTGCCCGACCCGTGGGCGTGCGCACCCCCGTGCAGATAGACCATGACCGGTCGCCGCCCCCTGTCGAGCGCAGGCGTCCATATGTTGAGGAACAGGCAATCCTCCGACGTCGGCTCCGTGGCGTCGGTCTGTGGCGCAGCGGGACCGTAGCGGGAGGCGTCGGCAATGCCTTGCCATGGTTCGGGCGGCAAAGCCCGCTGGAACCGGCGCGGAGCGGTATCGGCACCATAGCGGATGCCGCGAAACGCCAGCACATTCCGCTCGACCGTTCCGCGCACCCGGCCATGGCGCGTCGTCGCGACGGGACTGGCGGGCGCACGCGCGGCGACGACCAGCGGCGCGGCGGCCAGACTGCCGATCAGCGCGCGCCGGTCGATCCCGCTCATCCGGTCGCTTCGGCGCAGAGCTGCCGCATCGCGGGCAGTGCCGGATTGGCATTGTCGCGCCGCCAGGCCATGTGCAGTTCGACCGGCTTGTCGATCGGCGTCATCAGGCGGCGGAACTGCACGTCCATCATATGCAGCCCGGTCGCGCTTTCCGGCACGATGGCGGCGGCGACACCGGCATGGACCAGCCCCAGCATCGAATGGATCTGCGTCACATGCTGGACATAGAGGGGCGCGACCTGCGCCTCGTCGAACAGGCGCACCAGCATGTTATGGAAATAGCTCGCCCCTTGCCGCGAATACATGATCAGCGGCTGGCCATCGAAATCGGCGGGCTCCAGCGCGGCCTTCGACTGGCGCGGGTCGCCCGGTGGCAGGGCGACGAAGAGCGGTTCGTGCAGCACGCAACTCGTCTCAAATTCATGCCGGTCGATCGGCGGGCGGACGAAGCCAATGTCGATCAGGCCCGTGAGCAGCGCATCGACCTGCTCGGTCGACACCATCTCGCGCAGTTCCAGCTCGATATTGGGCAGCGCCGCGCGCGCCTGCGCCACGATGCGCGGCACGACATTATAGCCCGACACGGCGGTAAAGCCGAGCGCCACCCGCCCCGCATCCCCCTTCGCCACGCGCCGCGCGGACAGGGCTGCGCTGTCGGACAGGCGCACGATCCGGCGCGCCTCGATCAGGAACACGCTGCCCGCCGGGGTCAGGCTGACCTGTCGGCTGGTGCGTTCCAGCAGTTGCACGTCCAATATGCGTTCGAGCAACTGGATCTGCCGACTGAGCGGCGATTGCGTCATGTTGAGGCGCTGCGCCGCGCGGCCGAAGTGGAGTTCCTCGGCGGCGGCGACGAAGCAGCGGAGCTGGCTGAGTTCAAACATCATCACGGAATAGCCCTGCCCCGCGCCCAAGTCACGCGGCGGCGGACAAAGCCCCCGGCGACACCGCCTCGATCAATACACGCAGTTCGGCCTCCTCAGCGGGCGACAGGTCGGTCAGCGGCGACCGCACCGGCCCGGCATCGCGTCCGATAAGCCGCATCCCCGATTTGACGATCGACACGGCATAGCCCTGTCCCTTGTTGCGCAAGGCGATATAGGGCAGCACGAACCGGCGCAGCCCGTCCATGACATGGGCATGATCGCCCGCGCGCACCGCCTTGTAAAAGGCCAGCGCCCATTCGGGCATGAAGTTGAAGATCGCCGAAGAGTAAGTGGTGACGCCCATTGTCAGATAGGGGGTGGCGAAGGTTTCCGCCGTAGGCAGCCCGCCAATATAGGTCAGCCGGTCGCCCATCCGCGCATAGATGCGCGTCATCAGCTCAATGTCGCCGACCCCATCCTTGAAACCCACCAGATTGGCGTTGCGTTCGCACAGGCGGGCGAGGGTTTCGTCGTTGATGACGGCATTGTCGCGATTATAGACGATGACGCCCAGGCCGGTGGAGCGGCAGACGGCCTCGATATGATCGGCCAGCCCCTCCTGCTTGGCGTGCATCAGATAGGGGGGCAGCAGCAGCAGGCCGTCCGCGCCTGCCTTCTCCGCGTCACGGGCAATGCCGGTGGCTAAGGCGGTGCCATAGCCGCAGCCGGAGATGACCGGCGTCTTGCCGCCGCCTTCCGCTACGGCTGCCGCGACGACCGTGGCAACTTCTGCCGGGGTGAGCGAGAAAAATTCGCCGGTGCCGCCCGCTGCAAACAGGCCGGTCAGTTCATGACCCAGCATCCAGGCGCAATGTTGGCGGTAGGGGCCTTCCAAAAATGCGCCATCCGCATCGAAGTGAGTGACCGGAAAGGACAACAGCCCTTCGCCCAGATGCCGGGCCATGTCGGTGGGGCTGTAATGGCTCATATGCGCTGCTCTCCTCTCCACGGCGGGACATTCCACGCCCGTGCTTGAGGAGAGGAAATAGGCGCTTTCGGGGCCGTGCGTCCAAACCAAAGACGCGCATGAACGATGCAGAAGCTGGCATGATCGGTCGATGCCGTGGCTGGGGGCGGTTTGTGCGGGTGCGGCAGAATATGCTGCTACCGAGCCGCGAAAAGCAATGTGGGACTGCGGATTGCGATGGACAGATACTTGTGCCGCTACGCGTGCTTGGATAGGCTGTGCCAATGTCCGCTTTGCGCCCTTCCCCGCATTTTCGCCTGGGCGCATGGCTGTGCATTGCGCTGCTGGCGCTGTTTGCGGGCATGAGCCTGTCGCGGATGATCGATCAGGTCCAGCACGCGCCCGGTATGACACAAGGCCATGGGCATCTGCTGTTCAGCGCATTGTCCGTGGAAGAAGCCCACGACGCCGACCATGATGTGCGCAGCGAAAAGCAGGACGGCCAGCCCGATCGCCTGCCCGACAGCCATCACCATCATGGGGACAGCGGGTCAGGCGTTATCCTGCTCGGACAGGCAGGGTTTGCCATGCCATCATCGCGCGCTGCGCCGCCCACTATAGGCATTGATCGGGTGGAGCCGGACTCCGCCTCGCAGGGGCCAGAGCGCCCACCCAGGCTGATCGCGCTCCGCGTCTGAACCTGCGGCCGCCATGCGGCGCGGGTTGGTCCGTGTCGCATAGCGAAAGCCTGTTTTCATGTTTCCATCTGTTCGTGCGCGCGCTTTTCCGCGCCTGACCGTAGCGCTGCTTGTCAGCGCTCTCTTCCCCGTCCTGCCATTGGCCGCGCAGGGGCTGACGCTCACCGACGCCCTGTCGCGCGTCGCGCAGGCCGATCCCGGCGTCGCTGTGACCACTGCCCAGCGTGACGCGGCCACCGCCGCCATGCGTCAGGCGGAGGTGCGCCCGCAGGATGTCGTCACTGTCGATCTGGAGGACCTTGCCCGCACCGGTCCCTACACGCCGATCGCCAGCACCCAGACCACCGCCTGGTACGAGCGGACATGGGAGCGCGGCGGCAAGCGGGAGGCGCGGGTCGGCGCGGCCCGGCTCAGCCGCGACGTGACGCAGCAGCGCGGCCGCCTGCGCCAGCTCGACATATTGGCGCAGGCACAGGCCGCCTGGGTGGAGGCGCTGGCGGCTGAAGCGGAAATACCCGTCGCGCTGGAACGTCTGACCCTCGCCCAACGGCTGGAGCGCGAAGTCGCCCGGCGG
This sequence comes from Sphingobium sp. FG58, assembly GCF_057809055.1. NCBI lineage: Bacteria > Pseudomonadati > Pseudomonadota > Alphaproteobacteria > Sphingomonadales > Sphingobiaceae > Sphingobium > Sphingobium sp. FG58. Next base: position 11,098 of record NZ_JBMDJF010000034.1, read on the forward strand.
GTCGGACGCGCCCTCGATCCCCTGTTCGCGCTCGAACGCGCCCGCACTGCCGTGGCGCAGGCGCGCATCGCTCATGAACAGGCGATCGAAGCGGCCCGGATCGCACGCATGTCGCTCGCGGCATGGTGGGGCGCGGACGGCGATGTGCAGATCGACACCAGCAGCTTCTCCCGCCTCGCACCCGATCCGGCAGCCGACGCCCAGCCGATAGATGTCGCGCTGCTAGATGCCGAACGCGACGCAGCGGCAGCGCGGGCGCGGCTGGCGGAAGCGAACAGTGCCACCGATCCGACCCTGCGCGCAGGGCTTCGCCATTATGGCCAGGGCAATGATGTCAGCATCGTGGTCGGCGGCTCTATCCCGCTTGGCGGTCGTCGCGCCCAGCGCGGCAATGTCGAGCAGGCCGAAGCCGAACGCCGCGTCGCCGAAGCCGAGATCGCGGTGCTGCGCGTGCAGGTGAAACGCGACATGGACCGGCTGCTGGCACAGCGCGCCGCCATCGTCCGCGAAATCAACAGGATCGACAATGCCGTGCTGCCCAGCGCTGAGCGCGCCGTCATGCTGGTGCGCGACGGCTATAATCGCGGCGGCACCGCCTTCACTTTCCTGGAAGTGACGCAGGCGCAGGAAGCGATGATCGACGCCTATGATCGCCGCATCACCCTGCTCAAATCCTACCATCTCGATGGCGCACGGCTCGACCGACTGACCGGCCGGCACGCCCCCCTTCTTGCCAGCGCGGAGAATCGCTGATGTCCCCTTATCTCAAATTGGCAGCCCTGCTGCTCGTCCCCACCCTGTTCGCTGGTTGCAGCGAAACCCCGCCCGCCGACGATCATGAGGAACATGGCGCGGCGGAGGCTGAGGAAGAACGCGGCCCCCATCGCGGCCGGATGCTGCGCGACGGCAATTTCGCGGTGGAAGTCACCATCTTTGAAGATGGCGTCGAACCCGAATTCCACATCTACGCCTATCGCGACGACAAACCGGTCGCCCCGCAACATGTCCAGCTCAGTGTCGACCTCATCCGCTTGGGAGGCAAGGTCGATCGTTTCGCCTTCACCCCACAGGATGATTTTCTGCGCGGCGGTGGAGTGGTCAAGGAACCGCATAGTTTCGACGTGAAGGTCAAAGCGGTCGAAGGGGGCCGCACCCATAACTGGACCTATGCATCCTATGAAGGCCGCACCACTATCGCCGCCGACGCGGCACGGGCGGGCGGGGTGCGATCCGAACGGGCAGGGCCAGCGTCGATCGCCGAACTGATCGACATGTCCGGCCGCATCGAAATCACGCCGGAGGGCAAGGCCGATGTGCGTGCGCGCCTGCCCGGTCAGATCATGTCGATGACGGGGGAACTTGGGCAGGTGGTGCGGCGTGGTCAGACCTTGCTGCGGGTCGAATCCAGCCATTCGCTCCAAACCTACACCGTCACCGCGCCGATCAGCGGTACGATCGTGGAAAAGAACGCCAATGTTGGGGACATGACCGGCGACCGCGCGCTGTTCGTGATCGCTGATCCGACCAAGCTGCACGCCGAATTTTTCGTCTATCCCCGCGACGCTGAACGGGTGCGGGTGGGGCAGAAGGTCGCGCTGCGCAGCCTGTCGGGCGCGGCCCGGCTGACCGGCGCGGTGGAGGCGATCCTGCCGACCGCCGATCTTGCCAGCCAGACCCTGCTCGCCCACGTCCATCTGCCCGAATCCGCAGCGGAACAATTTCGCCCTGGCATGGGGGTGGAAGGCGCCTTCGCGGTTGCCGAGACGCAGGCACCGCTGGCGGTGCGGACCAAAGCGATCCAGCGCTTCCGCGACTTTGATGTCGTCTATGCCAAGGTCGGCAACAGCTATGAGGTGCGGATGCTGGAACTCGGCCGCAAGACGCCCGAATGGACGGAGGTGCTGGGCGGACTGGAACCCGGCACCGAATATGTCACCGACGGCGCCTTCCTGATCCGCGCCGACATCGACAAGTCGGGAGCTAGCCATGACCATTGAGGCCATTGCCGACACGCAGCCCCCGCTGCTCGAACGCATCATCGCTGCTGCCATTCGCCTGCGCTGGGCTGTGCTGGCCGCCGTGCTGCTGCTCTGCGCGCTGGGCATATGGAGCTTCCAGCGCCTGCCGATCGACGCCACGCCCGACATCACCAATGTCCAGGTGCAGATCAACAGCGAGGCGGTAGGCTTCTCCCCGCTGGAAGCGGAACAGCGCGTCACCTTCCCGGTCGAAACCGCGATCGCAGGCCTGCCGGGGCTGGACTATACCCGCTCCATCTCCCGCTACGGCCTGTCGCAGGTCACAGCCGTGTTCGCCGACGGCACCGACATTTATTTCGCGCGCCAGCTGATCAACGAACGGTTGCAGACCGCGCGATCGCAATTGCCGCCCGGCGTCGAACCGGAAATGGGACCGATCGCCACCGGCCTTGGCGAAATCTTCATGTACACGCTGGAGACCAAGCCCGGCGCGCGCAAGGCCGACGGCACACCCTATAATGCCGAGGATTTGCGCACCTTGCAGGACTGGGTGATCCGCCCGCAACTGCGCAACACGCCCGGCGTGACCGAAGTCAACAGCATCGGCGGCTATGAACGGCAATATCATGTCACGCCCTTGCCGGACAGGATGGCGGCCTATGGGCTGGCGCTGGACGATGTGGTCGATGCGCTGGGCCGCAACAATGCCAATGTCGGCGCAGGCTATGTCGAACGTTATGGCGAACAATATCTCGTCCGGGTGCCGGGGCAGGCGGGGGGCGTCGATGATCTGAAATCCATCATCGTCACCAATCGCGGCGGCGTGCCGATCCGCATCAATGACGTCGCCGATGTTGGCATGGGTCAGGAGCTGCGCACCGGGGCCGCGACCGAAAATGGGCAGGAAGTGGTGCTGGGCACCGTCGTCATGCTGGCGGGTGAAAATAGCCGGATCGTCGCTCGCGCGGCGGCGGAACGGCTGGAAGAGGCGGCCAAGGCACTGCCATCAGGGGTCAAAGCCGTCGCCATCTACGATCGCACCGATCTGGTCGAACGGGCGATCTGGACGGTCGAGAAAAATCTGCTCGAAGGCGCGTTGCTTGTCATCGTCGTGCTGTTCCTGCTGCTCGGCAATGTCCGCGCCGCGCTCATCACTGCCGCCGTCATCCCCATCGCCATGTTGATGACCATCACCGGCATGGTGCAGGCAGGCGTGTCGGGCAATCTCATGAGCCTTGGCGCGCTCGACTTCGGCCTGATCGTCGATGGCGCGGTGATTATCGTGGAAAATTGCCTGCGCCGCTATGGCGAGGCGCAGCATGGTTTGGGTCGCTTGCTGGATCGCGACGAACGCTTCGCGCTCGCGGCGTCGGCCACGTCGGAGGTGATCCGTCCGTCGCTGTTCGGCGTCCTCATCATCGCCCTGGTCTATGTGCCGATCTTCGCGCTCACCGGGGTGGAGGGCAAGATGTTCCACCCCATGGCGATCACCGTCGTCATGGCGCTGACCGCCGCGCTCATCCTCTCGCTCAGCTTCGTCCCCGCCGCCATCGCCCTGTTCGTCACTGGCAAGGTCGAGGAAAAGGAAAGCCGCCTGATGCTCTGGGCGCGGCAGGTCTATGAACCGGCGCTGGAAAAGGCGCTGCGATTGCGCAAGGTCATTGTCGCACTCGCTGTCGGCCTGGTGCTGATCGCAGGCTTTGCCGCCAGCCGGATGGGGTCCGAATTCGTCCCCAATCTGGACGAGGGCGACATCGCTATGCACGCCCTGCGCATCCCCGGCACCAGCCTGACCCAGGCGATCGGGATGCAAAAGTCGGTCGAAGCGCGGCTCAAACGCTTTCCTGAAGTCGAGCGCGTCGTCGCCAAGATCGGTACAGCGGAAGTCGCCACCGACCCGATGCCCCCCTCGGTCGCCGACACCTTCATCATGCTGAAGGATCGCAAGGACTGGCCCGACCCGCGCAAGCCCCGCACCCAATTGGTCGCCGAAATGCAGGAAGCGGTCGAACAGATACCCGGCAATAATTATGAATTCACCCAGCCGATCCAGATGCGCTTTAACGAGCTTCTGTCGGGCGTCCGCGCCGATGTGGCGATCAAGATATTCGGCGACGATCTCGACGAATTGCTCCGCATCGGCCAGTCGGTCGAGGAGGTGGTTGGCGGCATAGACGGCGCAGCCGATGTCGGCGTCGAGCAGGTGACCGGTCTCCCGGTGCTGCAAATCACGCCGGACCGCGCCGCGCTGGCTCGCCTGGGCCTGAATGTCGGCGACGTGCAGAATGTCGTCGCCATTTCGATCGGCGGCAAGGAAGCAGGCGAAATGTTCGAAGGTGATCGCCGCTTCCCGGTGATCGTCCGCCTGCCGGAGGATATCCGCCGCAAGGTGGATGAGATTGGTCGCCTGCGCATCCCGCTCCCCATGAACGGCGAAGGGCCACGTGGTTTCGTCCCGGTGCAGGACGTCGCCAGGGTAGAGGTGATCATCGGTCCCAACCAGATCAGCCGCGAAGATGGCAAGCGCCGCGTCGTGGTGACCGCAAACGTGCGAGGTCGCGACCTTGGCAGTTTCGTGCAGGAACTGCGCGAGAAGGTGGACCGGGACGTGGAACCACCAGCAGGCTACTGGATCAGCTATGGCGGCACGTTCGAGCAGCTGATCTCTGCTGCTGAACGCTTACGACTCGTGGTCCCGGCGGCGCTGTTGCTGATCTTTGGCTTGCTTTACGGTCTGTTCCGCTCGGTCAAGGATGCCACCATCGTTTTTTCCGGCGTACCGCTGGCACTGACCGGAGGAGTCGCGGCGTTGCTGCTGCGGGATTTGCCGCTGTCCATTTCGGCGGGGATTGGCTTCATCGCCTTGTCCGGCGTCGCGGTGCTGAACGGGGTGGTGATGCTCAGCTTCATCCGCACGCTGCTGGCAGAGGGACGACCGCTGGAGGACGCGATCCGCGAAGGCGCGCTAACCCGGCTGCGACCCGTGCTGATGACCGCGCTGGTGGCGAGCCTGGGCTTCGTGCCAATGGCGTTCAACGTCGGGGCGGGCGCTGAAGTGCAACGGCCGCTGGCGACGGTGGTGATCGGTGGAATCGTCTCTTCGACATTGCTGACATTGCTGGTGCTGCCCGCCCTTTATCGGCTGATGCATGGGCGACGCCGGGAAAGGATGCAGCCTTGAACCCCCGATTTTCGGGACTTTCCCAACAATTTCCATCAAAAAAAGTCATTGGTGTGAAAAACCCTGTTGACCGAATCTGTGGTGTTACCTAGAGGGCTGTTCACCGGACGGGGCGC
>NZ_JBMDJF010000035.1:0-15312 GCF_057809055.1 Sphingobium sp. FG58
ACCACGACCGGCGCGGCATCGACGCCGGGCTTGTAGCGTAGAGCGACGGCGAAATGGGTCGGGTTGGTGATGATGACGCTGGCTTCGGCCACGGCCTGCCGGGTGGAGCCATTGAGCATTTCAAACTGACGGCGACGAATTTGGCCTTTGAGTTCGGGCGAGCCTTCGCTTTCCTTATGCTCGTCCTTGATTTCCTGCTTGGACATGCCGAGCCGCTTGGCGCGCTGCATGATCTGGGCAGGCACGTCGATGCCCGCGATCAGGAACAGGCCGCCCGCCATCACCAGACAGGTCAGAATGAACATATTGCCAAGGTCCGCCATGGCAGGCGCAATGCCCTGCTTGCCAAGGCCAATGATCGCGGTCAGCCGGTCCCAGATCATCCACACGCCGATGCTGCCCAGCAGGCCGACCTTGGCGATCGATTTGAGCAGCTCGATCAGACCCTGGATGCCGAACATTTTTTTGAGACCCGCGCCGGGGTTCATCTTCGACACCTTGGGCGCGAAGGCGCCGGGGCGGAACCCAAGCGACCCCAGCAGGGCGGGTGCGGCGATGGCGGCGAGGAAGGTCGCCAGCAGCACACCGGCCACCGGCAGGGCGATGCCGGTCAGCAGGTCCATCCCGCGTTCGGCCGGAGAAAAATCGACGATATCGTCCCGCCGGAAGCGCAACGCCTGGGTCAGCATATCCGACAAGGCATCGATCATCGACGGCCCGGCCACCGCCAGCCAGCCGATGCCCGCCATCACCACCAGCGCGGTGCCTAGTTCACGCGACTGGAGAATGTCGCCCTTCTTGGCGGCATCCTGCAATTTCTTTTGTGTCGGTTTTTCGGTCTTTTCGCCGCCGCCGGGACTGTCCGCCATGCTCTAGCGCCCTTCCGCGATCGACTGGGCGTGGTCGAGACCGGCCTTGAGCGCGACGGTCAGCCCTTCGCCCATGATCGGCGCGGCAATCGCCAGCAGGACTAGGCCTGCCATCATCGCCATCGGCATACCAACCGCGAACAGGTTGAGCGAAGGCGCGGCGCGGGCCAGCATCCCCATGACGATCTGCACCAGCACCAGCGCGAAGCCGACCGGGAGCGCGACGGTGACGCCCGCGCCGAGCAGCGCGCCGCCAAATTCGACCAGATGCCAGACCGTATCGTTGGACAGCATCGCCGCGCCGGGAGGGAGCGCCTGATAGCTTTTGACGACGAACCCCGCGAGCAGCAGATGGCCGTCCATGCCGAGCAGCAGGAAGGTGGCGAGGATGGAGAGGAATTGCCCCACCACCTGCGTCCCCTGCCCCGACGACGGGTCGACCATCGCCGCGAAATTGAGGCCCATGGCGTTACCGATCGTTTCCCCCGCGACGAAGGCGGCGGCGTAACCGATCTGCACTGCAAAGCCCATGGCGAGGCCTGCCAGCACTTCGCCCGCGACCATCATCACGCCTTCAAAACTGGCGATGCCATCGGGCGGCAGGGTGATGGTGACGGTGTTGAGCGCGGCCAGACCCAGCGCGAGGCTGAGGATCAGGCGCAGTTGCAGCGGTACGGCGGGTGCGCCGAACACGGGGGCCGCAATGAAGGCCGCGCCGGGGCGGATCATGGCGATCAGCCAGACCCATAATTGGGCCTCTACCCCGGCAAAGCCCGGTGCGATCATTGCAGCAGGTCCGGTATCCGCTCGAAAATCTCGCGGGTGAAATCAGCGATCAGCACCATGATCGATCCGCCGAACAGGGCCAGCATCCCTCCCACGACGATGATCTTGGGAATGAAGCTCAATGTCTGTTCGTTGATCGAGGTCGCGGCCTGCACCATGCCGATGACAAGGCCCGCGACCAGTGCGGGCAGCAATATGGGCGCGGCAGCCAGCGCCGTGATCCAGAGCGCCTGCTGGGCCAGGCCCATGAAGAAATCGGCGTTTTCCATGCCCTACTTCCGTTCGCCCTGAGCGAAGTCGAAGGGTATGCCTGAGCGCAGCGAAGGCGCGGGCCTCGCCTCGCTCCGCTCGGCTGAAGGCTTCGACAAGCTCAGCCCGAACGGGGGTTGGATATTGGCGCGGCTCATGTCGCGAACGACCCCGCCAAGCTCCCCATGGTCAGCGCCCAGCCATCGACCAGCACGAACAGCAACAGCTTGAACGGCATGGAGATGATGGTGGGGGACAGCATCATCATGCCCAGTGCCATCAGCGTCGAGGCGACGACAAGGTCGATGATAAGGAAGGGGAGGAAGATCATGAAACCGATCTGGAAGGCGGTCTTGAGTTCGCTGGTGACGAAGGCGGGCAGCAGGATGGTGAAGGGTATGTCGGCGGACGTGCGGAAGGGCGGGGCTTCGGCGAGACCCGCGAACAGCTTGAGATCGCTTTCGCGGGTCTGCTTGGCCATGAAGCCGTGCAGCACCTTGCCCGACCGGCCGACCGCTTCCTCGATCGTGATCTGACCCTTGCCATAGGGATCGAAAGCCAGCTTGTTGATCTCGTCAATGGCGGGCCGCATCACGAAGAGCGAGAGGAACAGCGAGAGGCCCAGCAGCACCTGATTGGGCGGGGTCTGTTGCAGGCCCAGCGCCTGCCGCAGCAGCGACAGGACGATGATGATGCGGGTGAAGCTGGTCATCATGAGGATGAGCGACGGCAGCACCGTCAGCAGGCTCATGAGGATCAGGATTTGCAGGCTGAGCGACAGCGAGCGGCCGTCGCCCGAAATCTGGCCCATCGCCCGGCTCAGCGCGCCGCCATTGTCAACCGGCGCGGCGGGTGCGGCCTGGGCGAAGGCGGGGGTGGAGAGGAGCAGGATGACCAAAAAGGCGGCGGTCAGCGCTAGCGCAATTCTGATCCCGATACGCTGTGCTTGCGCTCCGCAAATCCCGTCATTCCGGCGCAGGCCGGAATCCAGGGTGGCACAAGCTGCGCGCCGACGCCCTGGACCCCGGCCTTCGCCGGGGTGACGGTTATCAGGTAGCGGGAGCAAGTCAGCGAACACGGACGGCATCGCCTTCCGCGATTTTTTCGATGCGGCCGCGGGTGACCGAGAGGAGGATCTTCTTGCCCTCAAATTCCACAACAGCGAGTTTGCCGAACGCGCCCATCGGCAGGGCTTCGAGCAGTTTGAGCGAGCGATCGCCCTGCGCGCCGATCATGCCGGGCTGATATTTGCGCCACAGCCACAGCGCGCCAAAGGCCATGCCGCCGACCAGCGGCAGGAGGATCAGCAATTTGACGAAATACCAGACCATCATGAAGCCGCCCGCAGATTATGGTTAATGCCCTGCGTTCCGCAGTTTCGACCGTCAAGGCAAGCGTAAAATCCGATGCGTGCGATCAACCGCGCCGTTCGATCCCCGCCAGCCGGTTTTCGGTCGCGGCGATGTCGATGATGCGGATGCCATAGCGGCCATTGACGGTCACCACCTCACCCTTGGCGATCAGCGCGCCATTGACCATGATGTCGAGCAGATCGTCGGCCTGCCGGTCCAGCTCGACGATGGAGCCTTCGGCCAGGTCCATGACTTCGGCCAGGCGCAGCGAGGTCGATCCGACCTCCACCGACATGCGCACGGGAATGTCGGCCAGCAGCTTGAACTGGTGGTTGTTAGTCATCCGCCCGACCGGATCTTCTCCACGCTCCATGCGGGGGGCTTCGCTCATGTCACTCATTGGTCGGGTCCTTGTACAATTTTTTCAATCTGGAAGGCGGCGCGGCCATCCTGTTCGCCGATGCTGCCGCGCGCGACGATGCGGTTGCCCACGATCAGCGGCAGGCTGCGGCCGATGGTCACGGGAATGACGTCGCCGACCTTGAGCTGCATCAGCTCGGCCAGCGAGAGGTTGGGACGGGCCAGCACGGTGCGGGCGGGCAGGCGGATGTCGCGCATCCGGCGGGCGATGCGCGCCTGCCAGACGGGGTCGCTCTGTTCATCGTCGGCGGGCAGCTTGGTGCCCATCAGCGGCTCGACGGCGCGCAAGGCGGCGAGCGGAAAGACGAGATCGACCGGCCAGAGCTGATCGCGGGTGATGCTGATCATGAAGCGCTGGACCACCATCTGGTCGCCCGGCTGGGCGGAGGCGGCAAAGCCGACCCCGGTTTCGCGCATGATCAGCGCCGGTTCCAGCGGCAATATGTCGGCCCAGGTTTCGACCAGGCGGGCGAGGAGGGATTCCGACAGGCGGGCGATCAGCCGGTCCTCGGTCGGCGTAAATTCGCCGCGCGGGGGCAAGGGGCGATTGCCGATGCCGCCATAGAAACAGTCGACCAGGGTGGAAATCATCGCCGCGTCCATGCGCAGCAGCACCTGGCCCTTGAGCGGCGACATGCGATAGATGGAAATGCTGGTGAAGGCAGGCACCTGTGCCGACCAGGCGGCAAAGTCAAACAGTTGCGCATCCTGCGCTTCCACCTGCGGGCGCACGCCGCAGATCGGCTCCACCAAGGCACGGATGCGTCGGCCAAGCTTTTCGCCCAGCCGGTCCAGCCCGGACAGCATCATTGGTGCCTGCGATTCCCCCCGCCCGAAGGCGTAGGTCTGAACGTCGTCCATCTTGGTCCCCTGCCCTTCGAGTCAGGGGATTTCCCGACCTTTCAGACAGGCCTATTGAATAACGAAATTGGTAAAATAAACGTTATCAACGCCGCCATAACCCGTTTTTTGCTTCAATATATCGTTAATAATGCCCTTGATCTTGCTTTGGAGCATCTGTTTGCCCTGCGGGGTGGACAAGGTCTCTTCCGGCTGCTGGGCGAGCATCATCAGCACCTGGCTGCGGATCGCCATCTCGTGCGTCTTGATCGCGTCGATGACGCGCAGGTCATAATAGGTCGATACCGCGATAGAAATCTGGGCGAAGGCATCCGTGTCGGACATGTTCGACGTGAAGGGGGTCTGAAGCTGGAAATAGCTTGCCTGATAGGCGGCCGGGTTGGCGGGGGCGGGCAGGTCTATGCCCTTGCCATGCGCGCCATGCCCCGCTGCTGCGCCTTCGCCATGCGGGACGGCATGGGCCTTGGCGATCTCCTCGGCGCTTTCGCCGGCCAGCACCAGCACGGGCTTGTTGGGATCTTCCTTTGGCCCTTCATCCTTGGGGCTGAAGAAACCGGCGGCATAGAGACCGCCGGCCGCGCCTGCGCCGCCAACCACCATGGCGATGACGATCAGCAGGATCATTTTCATGCCCCCGCCCTTTTTCTTCTTGGCCTTCGGCTCGTCGCTCATCGTTCATATCCCCCAGGATAGCGCTGGTCACGCATAGCGCGCGCGGATGGCTTGGCTGGCGGTGTCGCCAGTCTGCTCATGGTTAAGAACGGCCGGATCGTCGCCCGCTTTATGGGCGAGTGCGATATTTTCGCGGGGCTGCCAGCGGCCCTGCTGCTGCGACTGGCCCATGCCCTGCCCCGCGCCCTGCCAGTTGGCGGACTGGCCGTTTTGCTGGCCCGATTGCTGCTGGCCGGACTGTTGCTGAGGCGACTGATCGGAGCGGCCAGCGTCGCTCGACTGCGGGGCGCGTTCGATCTTAACCTCGCTGATGCGGCCCGCCGACAGGCCCGCGTCGAGGCGCAGCCGGTCGCTATCCTGGCGCAGGGCGGCTTCGGCCATGTCGCTGGACACGGTCAGGCTGACCGTAGCGCCATCGACGCCCTGGCGGATATTAACGTCGATCGGGCCGAGCTGGTCGCTGCTGATCTGGAAGCGGCCCTGCGCGCCATTGGCGGACAGGCCCGCAATGTCGCGGGCCAGCCCGTCAATCCACTGGCCCGACACGCCCATATCGACGACCTGCGCGCCGAGGGTGGCGGAGAGATTGACGGTGGGGAGCGCGGAGGCGGCGGTTTGGGTCGTCAGCGTTGGCGTGACGGGCGCGGGGGCGGCCGGTTCAGCGGCCTTTGGAAGCGCGTCCGTTGTCGGGGCAAGGGCGGCCTCGGTGGGGGCTATGCCGCTTTCAGCCACAGGCGCGGCTGCGGGATGCCGCGTCATGTGCTGGCGCGCGAACTGGAGCAGCGACAGGGCTTCCGCCTTGGCCGACACTGAGCTGGACATAGTGACGGGTGTTGCGATCGGCGCTGGATCCGGCGCGGCTTCGGGCTGGGCTGGCTGCGCGATCGGTGCGGCAGGCGTCGCGATCGCCGGGGTGCCGAGCGGCTGGGACGCGGGCGCGACCGGAGCAGCCTGCGCTGGGGCGGGTGCGACCGTGGCTGGCGCAAGCTGGAGGTCAGCCGCTTCCGCAGCGACAGGCGCAGCCTGTGTCGGAATGGAGCTGACGACCGGTGCTGGCGCGGCGGTGATATCAATGGGTTGTGCGATCGGCGGCGCGGCCTGGTTCAAGTCTGCTTTTGCAAAGGATTGCTGGACTGTGGCGGCAGGTTGGCCTGGTGCCACCGGCACGGCAACTGTCTGCACCGTAGCGGGGGATGCAACGCGCGGTGCGTCGGGGGATTGCTCTTCGGGGGCGGCAGGCGGCAGCGCGGCAGGCGGCGTCATCACCATTGCGGGCGGCGGGGGAGCGATGGCGGACTGTTCGGGACGTTCCGGTTCGGCGTCGGGCGACGCAGGCTCCGGGTCCGTCACGGGGGCCGTGTCGGATGGCGCGGCGGGTGCGACCGGCGATGGCGCGACCTGGGCCGGGATTGCATGATGTTGCGCCTTGGTCGCCGGTTTGCCGGGCGTGGGATCGCTCTCCACCGGCAAGGCCGGGAATGACGGCGGCGCGGCATCGGTCATGGTCGGCGGGAAAGGCTGGGCAGCGCTATCAGCGGCCGGAGTGGTTGGCTCGTCCTGCGCGGGTGCGGCTGCGATATCAGCGGGGGTGAGGTGCGATGCGGCGAGAAGCTCCGCTACCGAACCAATGGCCGTTGGCGGGTTATCGGAGCGCTGCGTTATCGGCTGGGGCTGTTCAGCGTTCCGGGCCGGTTCGGCCTCCTCTGCTGGCTCTACCGCAGGCTGGGCCGGGGGCGGCGTGATGGGCAGCGGGCTTTGCGTGAGCGGCTTCGGCGCGGCGGCGATCGGGGCGCTTTGGGTCGGCGTGAAGGTCGGCGCTGTGGTCGGGAGTGGCAGGGCTTCGCCGTCCGTCGGGACGGGCGCATCCGGCAGAGGCGCATTGTCGCTTAGCTCGGGCGCGGCAACGGGCATCGCCAAGGGCATCGCGCCATTACCTTGTTCTTCACTCGCGACGGCAGGCGCCACGGTTGGCGTGACCGGCATCGCGACCGGCGCAACGGTGGCGGCGTTCATCATCGCGGAGAAGTCGGGTGCGCCATCGGGTGTAGCGGCGGGCGCATCCTTGCCGGTGCCGAGTGGCGTGGTGGCGAAGAGTAGCGCCTTGAGGCTGGCGATCATATTCATGTCAGACTTCCCCGTTCCGCTGCATCCGGCGATAGCGCGGCAGCGCTGCCAGCTTGTTTTCGCGCCATTCCTCCAGGGTCGCGCGGGCGCGGTCCTTGAGGCGGGTGGCGATTTCCTTCTCGCGGTTCGCTGCAAGAGTCATGCCTTCTTTGGCCTCCACCTTGCGCCGGGCATCATAAAGAGCGCCGTCCAACTGTCGCCCGGCCTGTTCCAAGCGGGTGGCGAGTTCCTGCATCGCGGCAAAGGACGCGCCGGTGGCGGCCCCCTCCGTCTCAAACAATTCGCCGCGCACCTTGTTGAGGCGATCGATATTGCGGGCGAGGCCATCAGCCTCGTCACGGGCGCGTGCGGTTTCGGCGACGGCCATGGCGTGCTGGACATGGCGCACGCGCAGAACGCGCTGACGGCGGGAGACGAGCCCCTTCATGCGCCGAAGCTCGCGACGAGGGCGGCGGCGCTGGTGTCGAGGTCGATACGGCTTTTCTGGTCCTGCCGGATGAAGTCGAGAATTTCCTGACGGCGCTGCACTGCTTCGTCGATCACCGGATCATTGCCGGGGCGATAGGCGCCCATCAGGATGAGATCGCGATTTTCCTCATAGGCGGCCCACAGGCGGCGATAATTGGCCGCCGCCATGCGATGTTCGTCGGGTACGACGTCGGCCATGACGCGCGAGAGCGATTTGCCGATGTCGATAGCGGGGAAGATCGCCTGTTCGGACAGATGGCGCGACAGGACGAAATGGCCGTCGACAATGGCGCGGGCGGCGTCAACGATCGGATCGTCCGTGTCGTCGCCATCGGCCAGCACGGTGTAGAGGGCAGTGATCGAACCGCCGGTGCGGGCGTCCACCCCTGCCCGTTCGACCAGCCGGGGGATGAGCGCGAGAGCCGAGGGCGGATAGCCTTTCATCGCGGGCGGTTCGCCAAGGGCCAGGCCGATTTCGCGCTGGGCATGGGCGCAGCGGGTCAGGCTGTCGATCAGCAGCAGCACCTTCTTGCCACGGGCGCGGAAATATTCGGCGATCGCGGTGGCGCGCGCGGCGGCGCGCAGGCGCAGCACCGGGGGATGATCGGCTGGCACGGCAACGACGATGCTCTTGTGCATCGTGTGCTTGAGTTTGGTTTCGAGGAAATCGCTGACTTCGCGGCCCCGTTCGCCGATCAGGCCGACGACTACGATGTCGGCTTCGGCCCCGGCGATCATCTGGCCCATCAGCACGGATTTACCGACGCCCGACCCGGCGATGATGGCGATGCGCTGGCCGCGCCCGGCAGTGAGCAGCGCGTTGACGGCGCGGACGCCAAGGTCGAAGGGTTCGGTGACCCGGCCCCGGTCGAGGACGTTGCCCTTGACGCCATTCAATGGCCAGACGCCGCCGGCGATGATCGGTCCCTTGCGGTCGAGCGGCTGGCCCATGGCATCGACCACGCGGCCGATCAGCCCTTCGCCGACCTGCACCATGTTTGCCTGACTGTCCGGTTCGACCCGGATGCCATTTTCCAGCGGTGCGTCGGCGTCGAGCGGGACCAGCAGGGTGCGGTCGCCGCGAAAGCCGACGACTTCGGCCCGGCAGATCGACCCATCGCTGGCCATGACGCGCGCGCCAGAGCCGATCGGGCGACGAAAGCCGGTGACTTCGAGCATCCCGGCGTCATGGCTGACCAGACGGCCAACCCGGCGGGGCGTGCGATTCTGGACCTGGAGATGATCGAACAGGGTTTCGGCCTGGGCCAGCGCGGCGCGGATCAAGGCTTGCCCTCCATATCGTCCATCAGCGCGCGCAGGCGGGCGAGGCGAACGTCCGGGCCATCCTCGACCCAACCATCGGCGGTTTCGAGCCGCACGCAGCCGCGGTGCATCGCCTTGTCCGCGACCAGCTTGACGCCGATCGTCTCGCCATCCAGCAGGGCGATGTCCTCAGGATGGAGATGCAGGGCGCTCTTGCCCTCATTATCTTCGATGAAGGCCGCGACCGTGTCGCAGCGCTGCACCAGCCGTTCGATGTCGATCTCCACTTCGCCGACAATCTGTTCGACCAGACGGACGACGGTGGCGGAGAGCATGGTGGACAACATGCCGCTGGGCGCGGGGCTGAGCATTTCCAGCGCCTGGGTCAGGCGGTCATGCGCCTGCGTCGCGTCGGCATGGGTCTGGGCGGTGATGCGGCAGCCTTCGTCGAAACCCATGGTAAAGGCTTCCATCCGCGCCTCCTCCATCGGATCGGCCTCTGCCTCCATTTCGATGACGCCATGGCGCATCGTGGCGGTGTGCTGGCCGGGGATCGAGGTGTAGAGGCTGCGGAAGCCGCCGCTTTCCACCTGACGCACGCCCGTCATCGAGACCGGCGCTACATCCTGCACTGCCTCTGCGCCCCATATTTTAGACAAAGTCATTCCCCTTGCCACCCAGCATGATGGTGCCGGCGTCGGCCATGCGGCGCGCGGTGGCGATGATGAGTTTCTGTGCGTCGATCACTTCGGCAAGGCGGATCGGGCCGCGTTCCTCAATCTCGTCGGCGATCGATTGCGCCGCGCGGGCGGACATGCAGCTGAAGATCTTGCCCTTGAGCAGGTCGTTGACGCCCTTCAAGGCGACGACCAGCACGGCGCTGTCGACGGTGCGCATCAGCGTGCCGAGATTCTTCTCATCCATGTCGATGAGGTTATCGAACACGAACATCTCTTCCTCGATGGTCTGGGCGATCATCTTGTCGCGCTTGGCCACCGCCTTCATGATCCGCTGTTCATTATCCTTGCGGACATTGTTCATGATCGCGGCGGCCTCGATCGTGCCGCCGCGCTGCGATGCTGCGCCCTGCTTCTTGGCCGGGCCGCGCAGCAGCAGCTGTTCCAGATCATCCAGCGCCTCGTTCGACACCGGGCCGAGAGTCGCGATGCGATAGACAATTTCTTCCTGATATTCGACCGGCAGCAATTGCAGCACGTCGGCGGCGATCGGCGCTTCGAGATGCGCCAACACGATCGCCATGATCTGCGGATGCTCCGCCTCGATCAGCGCGGCGATTTCCTTGGCGTCCATCCATTTGAGCATTTCCAGCTGGGTGGAGCGGGTCGGCGGGGTGATGCGCGCCAGGATGGTTTCGGCCCGTTCCTCACCCAGCGCCTTGGTCATCGCGCCGCGAATATGGCGGGTCGCGCCATAGCCGATGGTGGTGCGCTTCTTGGCCTTGTTGACGAAATGGTCGAGCGCTTCGTTCACCTCTTCAGGATCAACATCGGCGACGTCATACATGGCATAGCCCAGCTGGCGCACTTCTTCAGGTTCCAGACGCGCCAGGATCTGCGCGGCCTCATCCTCATCGAACAGCATCAGCAGGACGGCGGCGGCGGCGCTGCCCTTGAGCGCCTCTGGCCGACCGGGAACGATCTCAGGCATTTTCCTTCTTCCCCTCCTTCAGGAGGTCGCGGACGACCAGGGCAGCGCGGTCGGGGTCCTGCTTCACAAAGTTGCGAATAAGGTCGGCGCGCTGGGCATAGTCATAGGTGGAGGAGATCATATCGAGCGTGATCGGGCGGCTGGGATCGGGTGCCTCGACCGCCTGTTTGGTGAGTTCGCCCGAAATTTCGCGACCGATGCGCTGGCCGTTCTGGGCCGTGTCGGCGGCGACCGCCTCCTGCGCTGCGGCGCGGCGCTTGAGCAGCGGGCGACCGATGCCGAAGATGACGAGCAGGGCGACAGCCAGGGCCGAGACGTTGCGGACCAGCGGCGAGACCCATTCAGCCTCATACCATTGGGGCTTTACCTCTTGCGTCTTGAGGAAGCTGCGCGAGGAGAGCGCCACCACGTCGCCACGGGCCTGGTCGAAGCCGATCGCGCCCTTCACCAAGGCTTCGAGCGCGGCGATTTCCTGCGGCGTGCGCGCCTTGCCATCAGGGGCATTGTCCAGCGCGACGGCGACCGACAGGCGCTTGACGGTGCCGACCGCATCCTTGGTCACGGACACTTCACGGCCCAGTTCAAAGCTGCGGTTGAAGGTTTCTTCGGTCTTGAGCAGCGGGTTGGGCGGCGTGCCGGGGGTCTGGGCGGCGGCGGTCTGGCCCTGC
Source organism: Sphingobium sp. FG58 (assembly GCF_057809055.1). Lineage (NCBI taxonomy): Bacteria > Pseudomonadati > Pseudomonadota > Alphaproteobacteria > Sphingomonadales > Sphingobiaceae > Sphingobium > Sphingobium sp. FG58. The sequence continues at coordinate 11,401 of NZ_JBMDJF010000035.1, forward strand.
TGGACGGCCTGACCATTGGGATTGGTCTGGGTCACGGTCGGGTTGACGGGTGCCTGATTGGAAAGCGCGCCGGGGATGCCCGATGCTTCGCCAGCGCCCTGACCACGCGGGTCGGAGGCCCAGGTGCCCTGTTCGGTGCGCAGCCGGGCTTCGTCCTGCGGATAGGTTTCGCGGGTCGCCTGCCGCTCGGCAAAATTGAGTTCGGCATGGACTTCGGTGGAAAAATTGTTGGCGCCCAGGATCGGGGTGAGCAGCGCGACAACGGACTGGCGATAACGATCCTCGATCCGGTTCTGGATCGTGAGCTGGCGGTCGTCACCGGAGTCGCTGTCATTCTTGCTGAGCAGGCGGCCATTCTGGTCGACCAGCGAAATCTGGTCGGGCGACAGGTCCGCGACCGAGGAGGCGACGAGATGGACGATCGCGCTGACCTGCGCATCGGTAAGCGTGCGGCCATTGGCGAGGCGCAGCATGACCGACGCGGTGGGCTTGGCCCGGTCGCGCAGGAATACGCTGGGCGGCTCGACGGCGAGGTGGACCTTGGCGCTTTCGACGCTGTCGATCGCCTCGATCGTGCGGGCGAGGTCCATTTCGCGGGCGGAGCGCAATTTTTCGCCCTCTACCGCGCGGCTGGCACCCATGGGCAGGCTGTCGATCATGCTGTTGCCGTCGGGTGCGCTCTTGGGCAGGCCCTGCGCGGCGAGCATCATCTTCGCCTTGAAATAATCGCCCTCCCCCACGGTCATCGCGCCGCTATTGTCGAAATCATAGGGGATGCCGTTCTGGTCGAGAATCTGCGCGACCGCCGACTTGTCGGTGTCGGGCAGGCCACGGAACAGGTCACGCTGCGGCGGTTCGCGCAGCGCCATCCAGGCAAGGCCAGCGACGGCGAGAACGCCGAACAGGCCGAGCAGCGGCAGGCTCTTCGCCACGGCCGGCTGTTTCATGAAGCCGGTGATCCGCGCCTTGATGGCGTCGATCCCCTTGGCCGATCCATAGCCGGAGGAAGCCGTCGTCGGGAGGGCGGGCCGGGCGGCAGCGCCGCCATCGATGGTGAGTGCGTTCTCGCTCATGGTTTAGACCGGCATGCTCATGATGTCCTTGTAGGCGGACAGAAGTTTGTTGCGGACCTGAAGGGTCGCTTCGAAGCTGACCGACGCCTGCTGCTTGGCCAGCATGACGGCGGCGATGTCGGTGGTTTCGCCCCGTTCAAACGCGGCGGCGGCCTCACCGGCCTTGCCTTGCAGGCCGTTGACCTGTTGCAAGGCGCTGTTGAGCGCTTCGGTAAATCCACCGGGCGCGGTGCCGGGCGTAGCGCTTGCGCCGCCGACCGATCCTCCGGTCGAGGCGACGTCGCGCAGCGCGGCGTTTTTTTGCAGGATGGCGTTGCGGATCGCCATCACATTGTCTGTCGGGGAAATGCCGGTCATGCCCTATCCTCCCGTCAAGCCGCCGCCAGCTCGCGCATTTCGGCGAGCCGATAGCGCAGCGTGCGTTCAGAAATGCCGAGCTTGCGCGCGGCGGCGGCGCGGTGGCCGTCGGTTTCGCGCAGCGCGGTGCGGATCGCTTCCAATTTGCTGTGATGGGCGACGTCGCGCAGGCGGACCGGTTCAGCCGGTTCGGGCGAGACGATGCGCAGACCCTGCTGCCGGGGCGCGCCCGCCAGATGCAGGTCATGCGCGTCGATCCGTTCCCCATCGCGCAGCACCAGTGCGCGCTGGAGAACATTGCCCAGTTCGCGGGCATTGCCCGGCCAGGCGTGGGCGATGAGCTTGTCGAGGGCGGCGGCGGTCGGCCAGACGAAGCCGTCCTTGCCCATATCCGACAGGCGCAGCAGCATGGCGGCGGCGATCGCGGCGATGTCGCCGGGGCGCTCGGCCAGTGGGCGCAGGTCGAGCGGCATGACATTCAGGCGCCAGTAGAGATCCTCGCGGAACCGACCGGCGGCACATTCGACCGCCAGATCGCGGTTGCAGGCGGCGATGACGCGGACATTGACTGGCACGGCATGGGTCGCGCCGACGGGGAGGACTTCGCCTTCCTGCAAGGCGCGCAGCAGCTTGGCCTGGAGCGCGATCGGCAGTTCGGCGATTTCGTCGAGGAAGAGCGTGCCGCCGTCCGCAGCCAGGAACAGCCCTTCGGACGCATTGGCAGCGCCGGTGAAGCTGCCCTTGCGATGGCCAAACAGCATCGCTTCCATCATGGTTTCAGGCAGTGCGGCGCAGTTGACGGCGATGAAGTCGCCCGACGTGCGGCCCGACTGGGTGTGGAGGAAGCGCGCCATGCCTTCCTTGCCAGTGCCGGTGTCGCCCTGAATGAGGACGGTGGCTTCGCTGCGTGCGACCCGGCCGGCCAGCGTCATCAGCCGCGCGCTGGCGCTGTCGCCCACGGCGGGGATGGCGGCGGGGCGGGCCAGTTCGGCGATGAGGGCGAAGGCAAAGCCCATATCCTCAAGGCCAAAGGCGACGCGGGCGGGCAGGCCGTTGGCGGCGGCCACCAGCGAGGGCGTGCCGTCGATCAGATTGATGAGAATATCGCGATGGGTGGCATGGCCGATTTCGGTCGCCAGCAGCACGCGGCGGCTGTCGCGTTCACGCGGCGCAGCGGCGTCCACGACCCGGACGGCGAACAGGGCATTTTCCAGCCAATGCTGCAACCCTGGAACGAGCGCACAAACGCCTCGGCTCATATCGAGCGATGACATGACTTGGTCCCCAAATGGTTGGCCAGCTTGTACCCCCGTACGCCCTGGCCTTCTTCGATGGTCCCAATGTGCGCCACCATGGTTAGCAATTGGTTAATTGCCGGTAGGACTTGCCGCCGACCGGCAATTATTTTCCGCCGCGGCAACGGCCCAACCTCACTTAATATATAACACGCGCGCGTAGAGGGCCGTTAAGCGACGGGCAAAACACGAAAAATGCATAAAAATCGACATGGCCCCTAAAAGCCGTTCGCCCCCCGCCGTTATCCCCTTTCGAGGCCGCAAGCGCTCTAACGGATGGCAGCGACCTGATTGACACGGAAAGGGAAACACCATGACTGTTATCGGAACCAACACCGCCGCTCTGCGCTCCGCCAACGCTTCCTCGATGGCCAGCAAGGGCCTGAGCACCGCGATGGAACGCCTGTCGACCGGCAAGCGCATCAACAGCGCCAAGGACGACGCCGCTGGCCTGGCCATCGCTTCGACCATGACCTCGCAGATCCGCGGCATGACCCAGGGCATCCGCAACGCCAACGACGGCATCAGCCTGGCCCAGACGGCTGAAGGTTCGCTCGGCGAAGTCACCAACATGCTGCAGCGTATGCGTGAATTGACCGTTCAGGCGCTGAACGGCACCAACGACACCAACGCCAAGGCGAACATCACGTCGGAACTGGACCAGCTGTCCACCCAGATCAGCACCACGATGACCAACTCCAAGTTCAACGGCATCTCGCTGTTCCCGACCACCGCTGCCACGGTTTCGATCCAGGCCGGTGCGACCGCGAACGACACTGTCTCGCTCTCGCTGGGTGGTATCGACCTTTCGCCCGTCGTTGGCGCCGCGACCGCCACGGTCAGCGCCGCCACCGCCACGACAGCAACCCTGGCGCTCTATGACACGGCCCTGTCGGCTGTATCGACGGCACAGGCCAAGCTGGGTGCGGCGCAGAACCGCCTGGAATCGACGGTCAACAACCTGACCGCCAACGTCACCAACCTGACCGACGCCCGCAGCCGCATCGAGGACGCCGACTTCTCGGCCGAAACGACCGCCCTCGCCAAGTCGCAGATCCTGAGCCAGGCATCGACCGCGATGCTGGCACAGGCCAACCAGAGCCAGCAGGGCGTGCTGAAGCTGATCGGCTAACATTACAGTTGCATATTAGATTTCAGGTGGGAACGTCGGGCGGCGGCTTGGTGGG
>NZ_JBMDJF010000036.1:0-14752 GCF_057809055.1 Sphingobium sp. FG58
CCTCCGCTTCACGCCCCAACGGTGACGCTGTTACACCACGTAACGGGACACGGCCAGAGGAAGTGCCATATGCGCGCCGGGCGCTATTTTTAGTCCCGATAAGTCTGGGTGGAGATTGAACAACTGGGAAGCAGCCGCAAACGCAACTGCATATGTGAACGTCTGATTTAGCTGCTCTATTACGTTTAGTGGACGATTTTCAACGGGATGAAGTCCGACTTCCTCAAATTTTAAAGCTCGTAAAAGCAGTAACGGATCGTCGCTGTTAGCGACAATCCAATCGCGCGTATGTTTGGCCGAAGCGTGAAGATGCGATAGCATCTCGATAGCCTCGTTGGCGTTGTGTAGAAGAATGACGGACGCGCTCACGTCGCGTCAAACGTTAAACCGGAACAGCATGATGTCGCCATCCTGCGTGACATAGTCCTTGCCTTCCGACCGCCACTTGCCCGCTTCCTTGGCCCCGGCCTCGCCATTAAACTGGACATAGTCGGCATAGGCCATGGTTTCGGCGCGGATGAAGCCTTTTTCGAAATCGGTATGGATCGCGCCCGCGGCCTGCGGAGCCTTGGACCCCTTATGCACGGTCCAGGCGCGCGCTTCCTTCGGCCCTACGGTGAAGAAGGTGATGAGGCCCAGCAATTCATAGCCCGCCCGGATGATCCGCGCGAGGCCCGCTTCGGTCAGGCCCAAAGCTTCGAGATATTCGCCGCGTTCCTCGACCGGCATGGTCACCAGTTCCGCCTCGATCGCCGCCGACACGATCACCGCGCTGGCATTTTCCGCCGCCGCCTTCTCGAACACCCGCTTGGAAAAGGCATTGCCTTCAGACGCCGCGGCTTCCTCGACATTGCAGACGTACAGCACCGGCTTGGCCGTCAGCAGCTGCGCCTGCGCGAACAGCCGTTCCTCTTCCTCGTCACGCGGCTTGGTCAGGCGCGCAGGCTTGCCGTCGCGCAGCAATTCCAGCGCCTGGCCCAGCACAGCGGCGGCAGCCTTGGCTTCCTTGTCACCCTGAGCACCTTTTTTCAGCAGGTTCGGCACCCGCTTTTCCAGGCTCTCCAGATCCGCCAGCATCAGCTCGGTCTCGACCGTCTCGGCGTCGGCGATCGGATCGACCTTGCCCTCGACATGGGTGATGTCGTCATCCTCGAAACAGCGCAGCACATGGACGATGGCGTCGGTCTCGCGAATATTGGCCAGAAACTGGTTGCCCAGCCCTTCGCCCTTGGACGCGCCCCGCACCAGCCCCGCAATGTCCACGAACGCCAGCTGCGTCTCGATAATCTTCTGCGACCCGCCAATCTTCGCGATCGTCTCCAGCCGGGCGTCTGGCACGGCCACGCGCCCCTCATTCGGCTCGATCGTGCAGAAGGGATAGTTCGCCGCCTGCGCCGCCTGCGTCTCGGTCAGCGCATTGAACAGGGTGGACTTGCCCACATTGGGAAGCCCGACGATACCGCAACGAAAACCCATTTGACTGCCTTCACTTCATATTCGATGGCGCGCCCGATAGCGGTTTCAGTCCCTATTGGCCAGCATCTCCATCAGGTAATGACGCTGGGCGCATCCATGCCGGTATAGCCGCTTATGTCCGCCAGCTCCTGCGCGGCGGCCACCAGCGGCGCCAGCGCATCGCCCGTCGCCAGCGTGAGATCGCCGTCAGGGGCCATGTAGCGCTCGATATAGACGCGCAGCGTGGCCCCTTGCGTGCCGGTGCCGGACAGGCGGAACACGACCCGCGATCCATCCTCGAACAATATGCGTACGCCCTGCTGGCGGCTGACCGATCCGTCGGTGGGGTCGGTATAGGCAAAATCGTCGGCCGCGCTGATCGTCCCGCCGCTGTTGCCGGTTCCGGGCAAACTGTCGAGCTTGCCGCGCAGCGCCGCCATCAGCGCATCGGCCCGGTCGGTGGCGATCGCCTCATAATCATGCCGGGCATAATAGTTGCGGCCATAGGTCGCCCAATGATCGGCCATGATCGCCGCGACGCTCTGCTGGCGCACCGCGACGATGTTCAGCCACAGCAGCACCGCCCAGATGCCGTCCTTCTCGCGCACATGGTCGGACCCGGTGCCGGCGCTTTCCTCGCCGCAGATCGTCGCCATGCCCGCATCGAGCAGATTGCCAAAGAACTTCCAGCCGGTCGGCGTCTCATAGAGCGGAACGCCCAGCCTCTCCGCCACCCGGTCGGCCGCGCCACTGGTCGGCATCGAGCGCGCAATACCTTTCAGGCCCGCCTTATAGCCCGGCGCGAGATGCGCGTTCGCCGCCAGCACCGCCAGCGAATCCGATGGAGTCACATAGCAATGCCGCCCGATGATCAGGTTGCGGTCGCCATCGCCATCCGACGCCGCACCGAAATCGGGTGCGTGCGCCGCCATCATCTTGTCGTACAGCTCTTTGGCATGAACCAGATTGGGATCGGGATGGTGATGGCCGAAATCGGGCAGGGGGGTGCCGTTCATCACCGTGCCGGACGGCGCGCCCAGCCGCCGCTCGAATATCTCGACCGCATAGGGACCGGTCACCGCGCTCATCGAATCGAAGGCGAGGGTAAAGCCGCCCGCGATCATCGCCCGGATCGCGCCGAAATCGAACAATTGCTCCATCAGATCGGCATAGAGGGTGACGGGATCGACCACCTCGACCCGCATATCGCCCATCCGGCTGGTGCCGATACTGTCCAGGTCAGTGTCGGCGGCCTCCAATATGCGATACTGGTCGATGGTCAGCGTCCGCGCGTGGATCGCGTCGGTCACCTTCTCCGGCGCGGGTCCGCCATTGCCGACATTATATTTGATCCCGAAATCCTCGTCCGGCCCGCCCGGATTATGGCTGGCAGACAGCACCAGTCCCCCGAACGCGCCCGACGACCGGATCAGGTGCGATGCGGCTGGCGTGGACAAAATCCCGCCCTGGCCCACCAGCACCCGGCCAAAGCCATTGGCCGCCGCCATTTTCAGGACGATCTGGATAACCTCGCGATTGAGATAACGCCCGTCGCCGCCCACCACCAGCGTTTGCCCGGCAAAGCCATCCAGGCTGTCGAACACGGACTGGACGAAATTTTCGGCATAATGGGGCTGGGCAAAGACCTTCACCTTCTTGCGCAGGCCTGACGTGCCCGGCTTCTGGTCGGTAAACGGCGTGGTCGAAACTGTCTGAATCACCCGATAATCCCCTGCATAACGCAATGCCCCGCACCCTTATGGCCTTGGAAGGTCCTTGGGTGCAATGCGGCGATGATTGGGATGTTCTTAAAATCCTCCCTTTCAGGGCAGGGAAATTGCATATGACTTTTCGTTATCTCCACAACGTCATCCTGAACTTGTTTCAGGATCCATCGTGCCCCAAAAGCCGCCGCTTGTAACGAGAAATGGATGCTGAGCCGAAGGCCAGCGAAGCTAAACGAGTTCAGCATGACGATTGAAGGAGAGGATTTTTCCATACGCGATAGCCCTGCCTTGCAGGGGAGGATGAGCATTAGCCACCTGGCTTTCGTTCACTCCGCCAGCCGCAGCGCAACCTCGTTCATGAACCGCGCATCGTCATTCTTGGCGAGCCACTCCGCTTCCGCGCCGATCGCGCCCAGCATGTCGGCCAGCGCGTCGCTCTCGCTCTTGTGATAATTGCCCAGCACATAGTCATGCACCCGGTCCTTATGCCCCGGATGACCGATGCCGATCCGCACCCGGCGGAAATCCGCGCCGATATGTGCGTCGGTCGACCGCAGGCCATTATGCCCGGCATTGCCGCCGCCGCGCTTCACCCTCACCTTCATCGGCGCCAGGTCCAGCTCGTCGTGGAAAACGGTCACGTCCTGCGCCTCCAGCTTGTAGAAGCGCATCGCCTCTCCGACGGAACGCCCGCTTTCGTTCATGAAGGTCGCGGGTTTCAGCAGCAATATCTTTTCCGGCCCGATCCGCCCTTCCTGGGTCCAGCCCTGGAACTGTTTACGGGGCGGGGAGAAGCGATACATGTCCGCGATCAGGTCCGCGACCATGAAGCCGACATTGTGCCGGTGCATCGCATATTGCGCGCCCGGATTGCCCAGACCCACCCAGATTTGCATCTTCCCTTGCTCCTTCACGACAAAACCCCGTTCGCCCTGAGCGAAGTCGAAGGGGCCGCCTGAACGAAGTGAAGGCACTTCGCTTCGCTCAGTGGCAGGCTTCGACTTCGCTCAGCCCGAACGGGGCTTAGGTCAGTCTGACGGGAAAAGGCTTATTCGCCTTCCGCTTCCGCTTCCGCCTCGGTGCCGGCGCTCTTCAGAGCCGACGGCGCAACGATGGTCGCCAGGGTGAAGTCGCGATCGTCGATCGCGGTCTTGGCGCCCTTGGGCAGCGTCACCGCGCTGATGTGGATCGAATCGCCGACTTCGAAGCCGGTCAGGTCGACCACGACATCTTCGGGGATTTCGGCGGCATCGACGATCAGTTCGACATCATGACGGACGACGTTCAGCACGCCACCCTTCTTGAGGCCGGGCGACGCATCTTCATTCTCGAAGCGCACGGGAACGTTGACATGCACGGTGGCATGTTCCGAAACGCGCAGGAAGTCGGCGTGCAGCGGACGGTCCGAAACGGGGTGGAAAGCCACATCCTTGGGCAGGGTGCGGACGGTCTTGCCGTTCACTTCGACCATGATGACCGAATTGAAGAAGTGGCCGGTGCCGAGCAGTTTGTTGAGGAGCTTTTCCTCGACATGGATCGACAGGGGTTCTTCGTTCATTCCATAGATGACGGCGGGTACGCGGCCCTCACGGCGGAGGGCGCGGGAGGCTCCCTTGCCTGCCCGATCGCGTGCCTCGGCCGACAGCGTAAGCTGCTCGCTCATTGCGTGTCTCCAAAAGCTGGTTTGAGTTACTTTTCCCGCCACGCCTCCAGGGATGACCATAGCGGGAGCGCGGCCTTTAGCAGAAAAGTGCGCGATTGCAAGGTGGGGACATGACACAACTTCCGTTCGTCCTGAGTAGAGGCTGAGCTTGTCGAAGCCTCGTATCGAAGGATGCGCGTAAGCTGGTCCTTCGATACGCTATTTGACCTACGGTCGTCTGCGACTCCGACTTCGCTCAATAGCTACTCAGGACGAACGGATGTTGGTGATAGGTCACTGCACCCGCGTCACCGCAAACCCCCGCGCTTTCAGCAGGTCGATCAGATTCTCCCGCCCCGTCAGATGCCCGGCCCCCACCGCAATGAACGGCGCGCCCTTCATTGGTTCGATCGCCTTCACCCAGTCGCGGTTGCGCGCCACCAGCACCGCTTCCTCGACCATCGGGTCGGGCTGCTCGCCATTTTCATCCTCCTTGGCGATCGCGTCCATGTCGCCGGTGGTCCAGGCTTTGAGGATACGATCATACAGCCCCTTCATATCCTTGGCCTCATGCACCGTCTGCACCAGCAGCCGCGATTGCGCCGCTTGCGGCAGCGTGTCGAACGCACCGAACTGCCGCTCGATCGTCTCCAGCCCGCCGATCGGCTTGCCCGCCTTCTTGAAGGTCGCGATCAGCACCGGCTCCACCCCGTCATCCTGACTGACGCCCAGCCCCTGCTGCGTCGCCGCCGACAGCAGCATCGCCGCGGCCCAGCTTTCGTATCCCGACAAGAGTTGCGTGCTGGTCCCGCCCTCGCTGATCGCCTTGTTCAGCGCCGCCTGCTCCTCTTCCGGCACGCGCCGGTCGAGCGGCGGCAGGCCGGGGCTGCGGCCCATGGACTCGAACAGGGCGAGCGTTTTCTCCTCATCCTGCAAGTCCGCCGCCTCCAGTACCAGCCGGTCGGCCTTGGCCATCGCCTCGCTGATCGTCGGCGTTTCCCACCCCACCCCCTTGGGCAGCACATGGATGGTGCCAAACAGCCACCCCTTAAAGTCACCGCGCTGCACCTGCCACAGCGCCGGGCCACCCTTGGCAACGGGGGCGGGGGCAGGATCGCTGCCACATGCGGCAACCAGCGTCAGCGCGCAGAGCGCCAGAAAATGCGCCAGGAAATGGGTGAACAGCCGCATCACTTACTCCTTCACCCGCCGGGTCGCGATGCCCAGCGCCTTCAACTGATCCTGCACGCTTCCCTTGCCCGCCAGATGTCCCGCGCCCACCGCCACGAACACCGTGCCAGGCTTTGCCATCCGCCCCTTGATCCACTGCGCCCAGTTCGCATTGCGCCCGATCAGCAGTATCTGCGCCAGCTGCGGCGTCGCTTCCAGCGACTCGTTCATCGACTTGGCCAGCTTCTTGGGATCGCCCGCCTGCCAGTAGCGCAGCAGCCCCGCAAACTCGCCCTCCATCTCCGGCAGCCCGTCGACCGTCGCGTTCAGAAACTCGACCTGTTGCGCCATCGGCAGCGTAGCGAAGAAATCGATCTGCTGCTCGACCGTCTCCAGCGCCTCGACCCGCTTGCCCGCCTTCACCGCCGCCGCGCGCAAGACCTTTTCCGCGCCCAGATCGGCCCGGTAGCCCAACTTCTGGAGCGGCGCGACCGACAGCGCCATGCCCGCCATCCACGGGGCAAAGCGCTCGAACGCCTGCCACGGCATCGCATTGGCCTCCATCGCCGCGCGATATTTCGTCCGCGCCTCCGCATCCAGCCGGTCGGACAGCGCCACCCCGTCGCCCGCCATTGCCTTGCTGGCCATCGTAGCGCCCATGGCATTGGGATCGTCCGGCTCGACAATCTCCAGCACCAGCTCATCGGCTCCGTCAAACGCGGCCTTCACCCCGCCGCGGAACCAGTCGATCCCCGGCTTCATCACATGGACGGTGCCGAACAGATAGATGGTGGTATCGGCATCGCGCACCCGCCACATCGCAGGGGTAGCGATAGCGGACGAAGTCGGGGCAGGGCGCGCCTGCGCCACGCCACTCATCATCAACAGCGCAGCGGCGCATAAACGGAGCATCTTCATGCCCCACACATGCGGGCAGGGCGGCCCAAGGGCAAGCGGCTTAGGGTGCAGACCCATAAATTACGAGGTCGAGATGGAGACGAAAATGGCTGGTGGGAGGGAGAGCGCGCAGCGAGATAGCGGGACTATCTTGCAAGCGTTCGACCGCTCCACCGGCCATTTTCGTCCCACCCCTTCGGGGCAGGATTGTCCGGGCCCTGTGGTACGTCGAAGCCCTCGACCGGGCAATTCTGCCCGCTCTTCGCGCTTCTCCTCCCACAGAATCCCGGACAATTCTGTCTCGATCCTCGTAATTTATGGGTCTGCACCCTCACCCTGTTTTACGCGCCTTTCCCTTGACCGTTTCAGCCCCATACGCCAATGCGCGAGCCCAAGCTAAACCGTCATATCGCAAGGACCACCCGTGGCCGAAGGCAAAGCGCTTTCCTTCCAGGATCTCATCCTGACCCTCCATGCCTATTGGGGGAAACAGGGCTGCGTCATCCTGCAACCCTATGACATGGAAGTCGGCGCTGGCACCTTCCACCCCGCGACCACGCTGCGCGCCCTCGGCCCAAAGCCGTGGAACGCCGCCTATGTCCAGCCCAGCCGCCGCCCGACCGACGGCCGCTATGGCGAAAACCCCAACCGGCTCCAGCATTATTACCAATATCAGGTGATCATGAAGCCGTCCCCGGCGAACCTTCAGGACCTCTATCTGGGGTCTCTGGTAGAGATCGGCATCGACCCGCTGGTCCACGACATCCGCTTTGTCGAGGATGACTGGGAAAGCCCGACGCTGGGCGCCTGGGGTCTGGGCTGGGAAGTGTGGTGCGACGGCATGGAAGTCAGCCAGTTCACTTATTTCCAGCAAATGGGCGGCTATGACTGCAAGCCGGTCGCGGGCGAACTCACCTACGGCCTCGAACGGCTCGCCATGTATATTCAGGGCGTCGACAGCGTCTATGACCTGAAATTCAACGACGCGGGCGTCACCTATGGCGACGTGTTCCTTGAGAACGAAAAGCAGATGTCGAAATGGAATTTCGAGGTCGCCGACACCGAAAAACTGTTCCGCTGGTTCAAGGATTGCCAGTCCGAATGGCGCCAATGCATCGACAATGGCGTCCCGCTTGCCGCCTTCGAGCAAGCGATCAAGGCGTCCCACACCTTCAACCTGCTCCAGGCCCGCGGCGTCATCTCGGTACAGGAACGCGCCAGCTACATGGGCCAGGTCCGCGACATGGCCAAGGGCAGCTGCGAAGCATGGATGCAGAGCAACGGGTGGACCGCGTGAATCCTCCCCGGCACGGGGAGGGGGACCGCGCGGCGCAGCCGCGTGGTGGAGGGGGCTTGCCCCGAACGCGTCGCCCGGAAACCTACACCGCCCGCAAACTTCGCCGCGACCTGTCCCTGCCCGAAGTCCTGCTCTGGCAACGGCTGCGAGGCCAGGCCACCGGCCTGAAATTCCGGCGGCAACATCCGATCGGAAGCTATATAGCCGACTTCTATTGCAGCAGCTTGAAGCTGGTCATCGAGGTCGACGGGGAAGCGCATAATCGGGCGGACCGTCCGGCGCGCGATCTCCACCGCAACAGGTTCATGGAAGAGAATGGATATCAGGTGCTTCGCATAGCTGCCTCTGAGATTTTGAAGGATGCTGACAAAGTGGCCGCCTCGATCGCTGCGCTTGGGGCAAGCCCCCTCCACCAGCCTTTGGCTGGTCCCCCTCCCCGTGCCGGGGAGGATATGCAATGACTGACTTCCTCCTCGAACTGCGCTGCGAGGAAATTCCTGCGCGTATGCAATTGAAGGCCAGCGACGATCTCGCCCGCCTGTTTACCGAGGAACTGGCCAAATCCGGCCTCACCCCCGGCGCGATCGAGAGTTTCGTGACGCCGCGCCGCCTGGCGCTCATCGCCCGCGACCTGCCGCTGCAAACAGCCGCCATCAGCGAAGAACATAAAGGCCCGCGCACCAGCGCGCCGCCCCAGGCGCTCGAAGGCTTCCTGCGCAAGACCGGCCTGACCCAGGACCAGCTGGAGGATCGCGACGGCATCTGGTTCGCGGTGGTCAACAAGCCCGGCCGCGCGACTGCCGACGTGCTGGCGCAGGCCATCCCCGCCATCATCCGCGCCTTCCCCTGGCTCAAATCGATGCGCTGGGGCGTCGCGTCCCAGACCACCGAAAGCCTGCGCTGGGTCCGCCCGTTGCAGGGCATCGTCGCGATATTGGGCGAAGACCTCATCTCCTGCGAAGTCGACGGCATCCAGTCGGGCTACGCGACACTTGGCCATCGCTTCCACCATAGCGGCGAGATCACCATCGGCGGCGCCAGCGATTATGCCGAAAAGCTGCGCGCCTGCCACGTCATCGTGTCGCATCAGGAACGCCAGTCGATCATCGCCGAAAAATCCGCGCAGACCGCCGCCGCGCACGGCTACACCGTGGTCGAGGACAAGGGGCTGATCGCGGAAAATGCGGGCCTCACCGAATGGCCGGTCCCGCTGCTCGGCGATTTCGACCCCGCATTCCTGGAAGTCCCGCCCGAAGTCATCCAGCTGACCCTGCGGATCAACCAGAAATATTTTGTGCTGCGGGACGGGCAGGGCAAACTCGCCCCCGCCTTCATCTGCACTGCCAATATCGAAGCGAAGGACGGCGGCGCCGCCATCATCGCAGGCAACCGCAAGGTGCTGGCCGCGCGCCTCTCCGATGCCCGCTTCTTCTGGGAACAGGACCGCAAAACCCGGCTGGAGGACCACGCGACCAAACTGGAACGCATCACCTTCCACGAGAAATTGGGAACGGTGGCAGATAAGGTCGAACGGGTCGCGAAGCTGGCCCGCTGGCTGGTAGAAGAGGGCATCGTCAAGCCTTCACACGTCATCCCCGCGAAGGCGGGGACCCATCTCCCAACCGAGCAGCCAGACGCCACGCCGGAGATGGATTCCCGCCTTCGCGGGAATGACGAAGAGAAAAAACGTCTGGCCACCCTCGCCGAACAAGCCGCCCGCCTCTGCAAGGCCGATCTCGTCACCGAAATGGTCGGCGAATTCCCCGAACTGCAAGGCATTATGGGCGGCTACTACGCCCGCGCCGAAGGCCTGCCCGACGCCGTCGCCGACGCCATCCGCGACCATTACAAGCCGGTCGGCCAAGGCGACGACGTGCCGACAGCGCCGGTCACGGTAGCGGTCAGTTTGGCGGATAAGTTGGATACGATAATTCACTTCTTTGCCGTGGGCTTGATCCCCACGGGGTCTAAAGATCCTTTTGCTCTTCGTCGGGCAGCCATTGGCGTCATAGCTTTAGTGCTGCAAAACAAACTAAAATTTTCCATCGCAAAGGTTGTGGCCAAAACCTATTGGCGATCAATCTTGAATTGGCGAGCGCGTGATGAGGTATTGCGGGCATTCTCTGAGGTATTAACATTCACACGTTTCAGCGTAGATGGCGATCCGATTCCGACGGATGGCCGGGTATATAGGACACCCGACGGTGATAGCTGGACCGATCTCAAAGGCACCATGCTTGATGATTATCCGGTAGAAGCATTGGGATTGCATTGGGAGCGCTCCGATCAAATGGATGCGCGACTTTATCTCACAAAGCATGAAATTGACCGAGGCGTAGCATTCCTATCGTGGGGTGATGTGGTTGAAGATGAAGTTTCAGCCTTCTTCGCCGACCGCCTCAAAGTCCAGCAGCGCGAAGCCGGGGTTCGTCACGACCTGATCGACGCGGTGTTCGCCCTGGGTGGCGAGGATGATCTCGTCCGCCTGCTCGCCCGCGTCCACGCGCTCCAGTCCTTCGTGGCGACCGACGACGGCGCGAACCTGTTGGCCGGCTACAAGCGCGCCGCGAACATCCTCAAGAAGGACGCGCCGAACTCAGCCTCCGTTCGCCCTGAGCCTGTCGAAGGGGTCGGCCGAGCGGAGCCGAGGCCTTCCGACGGTTCGGGCTTCGACTTCGCTCAGCCTGATGCTTCGACTTCGCTCAGCACGAACGGTGTTTTCGCGCTGTCCTACACGCCCGAAATAGCCGAAGCTGCGCTCATCGCCGCGCTCGACGTGGCGGAACCGCGCACGGCACAGGCTGTGGCGGCGGAGGATTTCGAGGGCGCGATGGCGGCCCTTGCAACGCTCCGCGCGCCCATCGACGCCTTCTTTGAAAGCGTGACGGTCAACGACCCCGATCCCGCGAAGCGCACCGCCCGCCTCGCGCTGCTGGCGCGGGTCCGCGATGCGGTCCACAGCGTGGCGGACTTTTCCAAAATTACGGGCTAACGCAATATAATGTCGAATTCACCGGGAAAAGTGCGAAGTTAAGACGTAATAATCCTATTCTGCCGCGCATGATCTGGCTATGACTGTCGGATTGTTGCAATGCAATATAATCGGCAATCAGTGCAGGGAGTGCCGGGAATGAATGATACAGAAGAGGCCATCATGACCACGACCGCAACACGTTATGTTTATCGTTTTGGCGGCGGCGTGGATGATGGCGGGCAGGGTGACCGCAACCTTCTGGGCGGCAAGGGCGCGAACCTCGACGGCATGGCCGCGATCGGCCTGCCGGTCCCCCCCGGCTTCACCATCACGACGGCCATGTGTACCCGCTATTATGAAGATGGCGGCGTCTATCCCGACAGCGTGAAGGCGGAAGTCGCCACCGGCCTTGCCCATATCGAGGGTATCACCGGCAAGAAGTTCGGCGACGCCGCCGATCCGCTGCTCGTCTCGGTCCG
This sequence comes from Sphingobium sp. FG58, assembly GCF_057809055.1. Taxonomy (NCBI): domain Bacteria; kingdom Pseudomonadati; phylum Pseudomonadota; class Alphaproteobacteria; order Sphingomonadales; family Sphingobiaceae; genus Sphingobium; species Sphingobium sp. FG58. The sequence goes on from NZ_JBMDJF010000036.1 coordinate 11,642, forward strand.
CTCCGGCGCGCGCGCGTCGATGCCTGGCATGATGGACACGGTCCTCAACCTCGGCCTCAACGACGAAACCGTCATCGGCCTTGCCAACACATCGGGCGACGAACGTTTCGCCTGGGACAGCTATCGCCGCTTCATCCAGATGTATTCGGACGTGGTGCTGGAACTGGACCATGGCGCGTTTGAAGAAGCGCTGGAAGTCGCCAAGGAAGATCAGGGCTACAGCCTCGACACAGAAATGACGGCGGACGACTGGAAGGCACTGGTCGCCGAATATAAGGCGCTGGTGGAGAAATTGTGGGACAAGCCGTTCCCGCAGGACGTCCATGACCAGCTCTGGGGCGCGATCAGCGCCGTGTTCGGATCGTGGCAGTCGGAGCGCGCGAAAGTCTATCGCCGCCTCAACAACATCCCCGGCGAATGGGGCACCGCCGTCAATGTGCAGGCGATGGTGTTCGGCAATATGGGCGAAACGTCCGCCACCGGCGTCGCTTTCACCCGCGACCCGTCGACCGGCGAAAATGTCTATTATGGCGAATTCCTGATCAACGCCCAGGGCGAGGATGTCGTCGCGGGCATCCGCACCCCGCAATATCTGACGCTGGCCGCGCGGGAGCGGGCAGGGGCCAAGCCGCTGTCGATGGAAGAGGCGATGCCGGAAACCTATGCCGAACTGGCCAAGGTGTTCCAGATCCTCGAAACCCATTATCGCGACATGCAGGACATCGAATTCACCGTCCAGCAGGGCAAGCTCTGGATGCTCCAGACCCGCTCCGGCAAGCGCACGGCCAAGGCCGCGCTCAAAATGGCCGTGGACATGGCGCATGAAGGGCTGATCACCGAAGAAGAAGCCGTCGCCCGCGTCGATCCCGCCGCGCTCGACCAGCTGCTCCACCCCACGCTCGATCCCAGCGCCCCGCGCGATGTGCTGACCAAAGGGTTGCCCGCCAGCCCCGGCGCCGCATCGGGCGCGATCGTGTTCGACGCCGACACCGCCGAGCGCCGCAACGAAATGGGCGACGCCGTCATCCTGGTCCGCACCGAAACCTCGCCGGAGGATATTCACGGGATGCACGCGGCCAAGGGCATCCTGACCGCGCGTGGCGGCATGACCAGCCACGCCGCCGTCGTGGCGCGCGGCATGGGCCGTCCCTGCGTGTCGGGCGCAGGGGGCATCTCGATCGACAACAACGCGAAAATCCTGCGCGTCGGCGGTCGGGAATTGAAGGAAGGCGACATCCTGACCATCGACGGTTCGACCGGCGAAGTGATGGCGGGCGAAGTCCCGACCGTGCAACCCGAACTGGCCGGCGACTTCGGCACGTTGATGGTCTGGGCCGACAAGGTCCGTCGCCTCAAAGTCCGCGCCAACGCCGAAACGCCGCAGGACTGCAAGGTCGCGCGCGAATTCGGCGCGGAAGGCGTGGGCCTCTGCCGCACCGAACATATGTTCTTCGACGCGGCCCGAATCACAGCGGTACGCGAAATGATCCTGGCCGACAGCGAAAAGGGCCGCCGCGTCGCGCTCGACAAGCTGCTGCCCGAACAGCGGGACGATTTCGCGCAGATATTCATGGTGATGGCGGGCCTGCCCGTCACCATCCGCCTGCTCGATCCGCCGCTGCACGAATTCCTGCCCCATGCGGAAGCGGAATTTGAGGAAGTGGCCAAGGCCGCTGGCGTCGGCATCGAAGTATTGAAGCGCCGCGCCAACGAACTGCATGAATTCAACCCGATGCTCGGCCATCGCGGTTGCCGCCTGGGCGTCACCTATCCCGAAATCTACGAGATGCAGGCCCGCGCGATCTTTGAGGCGGCTTTGATCGTCAAGCAGCGTGGCGGCGAAGCGCCGATCCCCGAAGTCATGATCCCGCTGGTCGCGACCCGCAAGGAACTGGAACTGATGAAGGCGATCGTCGATCGCGTCGCCACCGAAGTGTTCGCCGAACAGGGCGACAGCGTCGAATATCTGGTCGGCACGATGATCGAACTGCCCCGCGCCGCGCTCAAGGCAGGCGAGATTGCCGAAGTCGGCGAATTCTTCTCCTTCGGCACCAACGACCTGACCCAGACCACGATCGGCATCAGCCGCGACGATGCGGGCCGCTTCCTGACCCAATATGTGGACAAGGGCATCTTCGCGCGCGATCCCTTCGTCAGCATCGATGTCGAGGGCGTGGGCGAACTGATCCAGCTTGCCGCCGAGCGCGGTCGCAAGACCCGCCCCGGCATCAAGCTGGGTATTTGCGGTGAACATGGCGGCGATCCGGCCTCGATCGCCTTCTGCGAAGCCACCGGCCTCGACTATGTATCGGCCTCGCCTTACCGCGTGCCGATCGCCCGCCTGGCTGCGGCACAGGCCGCTCTGGCGAACAAGAAGTAAGACGAAAGGGCGGGGCGCAAACCCCGCCCTTTTCTTAACCGCTCAAACCGGCGTAGTGGCCCGCCCGAACAGCCCCTTGCGCTGTCCGCCACCTTCCAGCGCGCGCGCCTGCTCGCGCCAATTCTCCCGCGCGATCGTTCCGGGCGTCAGCCCCAGCCGCGCCTCCAGCGCCGCCTCCTGCTCACCATTCAGCGCGGCGATCTGGCCATAGCGCTGATAGCCCGCCTCATTCAGCGACACTTCCTGCGCCTGGCTCAAACCCTTGATCCGGCTCAGATCATCACGCTCTGCGGCAACGCCAGCGACAGGCGCTGCACCAACCGGAACCGTCCGCTTCTCCAGCTCGACGATCCGCGCATTGGCGGCCTCCAACTGTGCGTCGCGATCCTTGACCATGGCCCGGTGCGCGGCCTGCTCGTCCCGCCAGGCCCGGCGATATTTGCCGCGCCCGCTCATCATCAGGCCCAGGATCAGGCCGATGGCCAGCGCGACCAGCAGCAAGGCGATGTCATTCAGGGTAAAGCTCATAAGGACATCCTTTCATTACCGTCTCGAACGGCGGGCGCGGCCAAAAGTTGCCGCGCGGCCCCAGAAAGGCGATTGGTCAGGCGAAAGTGAAAAAAGGGGCTTGCCCAATCCGGCGCGCCCTACTATTCGCGCCACTCCAATGCACCCATAGCTCAGCTGGATAGAGCATCAGACTACGAATCTGAGGGTCGGGCGTTCGAATC
>NZ_JBMDJF010000037.1:0-13400 GCF_057809055.1 Sphingobium sp. FG58
CATCAAGCTCATCTGCATCCGATTGTGGTGCAATGCGTAATGAGTCCGCGCCCTAGTTCATTCCGAAGTATCCGTCAGGTGATTCCGCGTGGCGACGGGCCCCTTCCAGAGCAGGCCATGACGTCGCTTCAGCTCGCCGCCTCGGCTGCATAAAGCGCATCGAGCAAAGGGGCGACGCGCGGGTCGAGCCATTGCGCGTTGGGGTTCCGCATGGTGTTGGTCGTATAGGCCACGCCGATCCTGCGCGCCGGATCGGCAAAGGCCACGCTGCCACCAAAACCCGGATGGCCGAATGATGCCGGATTCGGCCCCATCGCACCGTCATTGAGACGGAACCCGGCTGCGTAGCGACCGGGAAAGCCCATGGCTTGGTCGAAGCCGGCAACACGTTCGCGGGTCGCCTGTTCCAGCACCGCCTTGCTCAGCAACCTTGGCTCATCGCTGAAGAGATGGGCGTAGAGCTTCGCCAGGCCGCGCGCGTTCGCGGTCCCGCCGCCCGACGAGTGCCCCGCCGCGCGCCAGTAGCGTTGGTTGGGAAAGTCCCAGGCGATCATCGGATTGGCCAGTGCGGCCGCCATGGCTTCGAGATTGGGGACTTCAAAATCGATAGCAGCCACGTCGTCCGGTCCGAACATGGCGGCATAGCGATCATCGTCCTCGATCGGCAGCCCCAGATAGACGTCGATAACGATTTTCGAGCCTATCTCTTCCTCGTAAAAGCGGGCGACGGTCCGGCCATCGACCCGGCGGATGAGTTCGTCGGCCAGCGTGCCGATGGTCAGCGCATGATAGCCCCACAGTCCTGGACGAAAGAATGGCTCCTGCGCAGCGAGCATGGCTGCAATGCCATCATGGGCGATATAATCGTCCAGTGTCACCGGTTCGCGCGCGCCGACCAGGCCGGCCTGATGCGACATCATTTCGCCGACCGTGATCGCAGCCTTGCCGTTCGCTGCGAATTCCGGCCAATAGGCCGAGACGGGAGTTTCATAGTCGAGCTTGCCCCGATCGACTAGCATCGCGATGCAGATCGACGCGACGCCCTTCGTCGTGGAATTGACGCCGAACAACGTGCGATCCGTGATCCTGATGGATCGATCTTCCACGCGGTTTCCGCCCCACAGGTCTACCACCGCGGTGCCGTCTCGATAGACGGCGAAAGCCGCCCCTACGTCCAGGCCCGATGCCAGATTATCCTCAAAGGCAGCGCGGACGCCCCCATATCCGGGGGCCACGCTTCCCTGAACCTCAAGGCTGCCAGTTTCCAAACGCATCACCGCTCCCCCTTTTCTATAATTGCCGCCCAAGCTTATCCGCCTGCCATATTCAGCACGAGCTTGCCTCGATTATGCCCGCCCTTCAGCCGCTCTATCGCGGACTGGAGGTCGGCGAGTTCCACCACTTCGACCGGGGGGATACGAATGCCCTGCTGATCGAGAATATTGACCAGCGGCACCTTGTCTATCCGTTCGGGCCAATGGGCAAAGCAGCGCACATGCCGAAAGCCGAGCGCCTGCGACGCAAGCATCTGTTCGTCCAGATTGCTCGTATCGAGACCCGTAGATATGCTGACCAGCGTTCCGCCCGGCTTTAATGCCGCCAGAGCGTCGGGCAGGGTATTTTGCCTTACGGCATCGAACACGATGTCGACGCCTTCGGGTGCCCACTCGCGCGTATAAGTGACGATGCTTTTTTCCGGATCGGTATAGTCGATGGCGAGGTCCGCCCCCATCCCGATCATATAGTCCCGATTGACCGCCCTGCCCGTCGCGGCCACCAACAGCCCGCCATATTTCGCCAGTTGGATGGCGAAGCTGCCCACGCCGCCCGATCCGCCATGGATCAGTATCTTCTGCCCGGGCTTGCCATTGCCCAGGTCATCGGCGAACAGCGAGATGTAGGAAGTGAGGAAGCAGATGGGCGTAGCGCCCGCCTCCTCCATCGACATCCAGTCAGGGACCCGGCACGCCAGATTGGCGGGGAAAGCGACATAGTCCGCAAAAGTCCCCGTATCCCCGGTCGCGCGGCTTCGCGCGAACATGACACGGTCACCTTCGCGAAAGTTGGTGACACCAGGTGCCACGCGCGCGACCACGCCTGCCGCCTCAAAGCCCATGATGTTGATATTGCTGTCGGCAATAGTCGGCACCATCCCTTGCGAATATTGCCAGTCCGCCGCGTTCATCCCGGCATAGGAAATGCGCACCAGAATCTCGCCGTCCGATAGCGTCGGCTGCTCGATTTCCGAAACACGCGGCGAATGGGTTTTATTGACGAAATCAGCGGTAACAGCGCGCACAAGAATCACTCCCCATTCATTTATACGGTTGGCCGATCAGGTGCCAGGTGCGAGCAACTCGATGATCCGCATATCGGTGCCGCCGCCTGGTGCCAGCGACTTGATGCAGACCTGCGTGGCACCTGCACTCAGATGCTCCTCGATGCGCCTGCGCAGCGCAGCCTCGTCACCCCAGCCCACGATCGAGTCGACAAACCGGTCCGAGCCACCATTGGCGAGATCATCGTCAGAAAAGCCAAGCGCCTTCCACGAGTTAAGATAGTTCGGCAGGGTGAGATAATATTCCACCTCGCTACGCGCGATCGCCCGTGCCTTTGCGGGGTCGGCTTCGAGGACCAGCGGCTGCTCGACGCAGAGCAGCTTGTCGGGACCCAGGATGGCGCGCGCCTGCGCGCTATGCTCGGGACTCACTAGGTAGCTGTGCGTACCCTGCGCCTGCTCACCGCTCAGTTCGATCATCTTCTCGCGCAGCGCGGCCAGCACGATCGTGGTCGGCTCAGCCGGCGGTACGGCATGATAAGGTGCCTTGGCGATCGCCTCCAGATAGGAACGCATCGCGGGCAGCGGCTTTTCATATTGATGGCCGCGCATGCCTTCCACGGCCTCGCGATGCGAAACGCCAAGGCCCAGGATGAAGCGGCCGCTCCATTGTTCGTTAAGCGCATCGGCCCCCGCCCGCATGGCGATCGCATCGCGCGAATAGATGCTGATGATGCCCGTCGCCACCTTCAGCCTGGTCGTGTTGGCCAGCAGCCAGGCCGACGCGATCAGGGGATCGCGGCCGAAGGCATCGGGCATCCAGATCGAGTCATAGCCAAGTTTCTCGACATGGCGGGCGAAACGAGCAAGGCGTTCGGCCGTCGCCGGTCCCAGTTCGCCGGATTTCTCGTCCTCGAAAAAGCCGATTGGTCCATTGACGCTGGCCCAGATTGCAAGTGTGCCGAGATTCATCTGATGTCTCCTATATGACCGCGCTTCATCAGTTGAACGCCGGCAATACCTCGTCGGCGAACAGCTGTGCGTAGGGAATGAAGCGATCGGCGGGAAGGCCCGCCGGCATCATCATCGATACATGGTCGAGCGGCATGCGTTCCTGCAAAGCCTTGTATTTCGCGACCGCGGCGTCCGGGGTCAGTATCTCCATCTTGCCGCACATCTTGAACTCGTCGAGGCTCATCAGGTCCATGCCCTCGCCACCCCATTCCGCATATGTATTGTTGACGTGGTGGAAATGGGGTGCCAGCTCCTCCAACGCCTGTTCCGGGTCGCGGGCAACGACGGTGAAGAAATCGCCGAGCCGCACCTTGCCCTCGCTCACATCCTTGCCCTGCGTGCGCAGTTTTTCGAGATAGATGTCGGCCCCGTCGGTGGTGCCTACATAGCCGTCACCATAAGTCAGGACCCGGTCGATCGCCTTGGGCGCGAAGCCACCGATATATAGCGGGATACGGCCGCGCGGGGCCGGCGGCATCATCTTGACGCCGTCCAGCTGATAATGCTGCCCGGCGTAATGGACCGTTTCGCCCGCCCACAGCCGGGTGACGACCTCCAGCCATTCGTCGAACAGGCGACCACGCTTGGTGAAGTCTACGCCGAACGCCGCATATTCCTCGGGCCGGTAGCCGATGCCCAGGCCGATATCGAGCCGTCCGTTGCAAATGATATCGAGCACCGCGCAATCGGAGGCAAAGCGCGTCGGATGATATAACGGGGCGAGCGCGATCCAGGTGCCAAGCTTGATGCGCTCGGTGCGCGTCGCCATCGCCGAAATCACAGCGAGCGGCGAAGGCAAATAGCCGTCGCGGGCGAGATGATGCTCGGGGACCCAGGCACCCCCGAAGCCGACCTGCTCGGTCCAGACGGCGACATCGATGACTTCCTTATACACCTGCTCCCAGGGCCTGTGCCACTGCGGCGGATTGCGGAAGTCATAGAGATAACCAAAAGTCACTTTGCCGGGCATCAATCCGCCTCCCTTATATATGTTGTCCTGCACCCGACAGAAGGGCGCGCATTCCTGTCGTCAGACAGGATCATTACACCGACCATTGCGGCGGGCCATTATAGCCGCGCTGCGGCATTTCGCGGCCACGGTTGATGGTCATGTTGGAGAAACGCCAGCCTTCGCTGGTCCGCCTGAACTCGAGCTTGTAGATTGCGAGCGACCAGTGCCCGTCAACGTCCTCGATCGGCCTGCCGTTGGGCCATTTCGACAACGCGATCAGATGCCAGTGTCCCCGCGCGACATCGCCGTCCACATCGATCAGCGGGTTCATCACATTATGCGAGACATAAGGAGTAGCCCGCAACGTATTGAACAGCGCACGGATCGTCTCGCGACCTTGCGCCTTGCCGATCGTGCCGCAGTCGTCCCAGACGCCATCTTCAGTGAAGAGATCCGCAGACGGACCCATGTGGCTCGGTCCCTGCCCTTCCCAGCCGCCGTCGTTATAATGGGTGTAGAGTGACATCAATCGGGCGATGTCCTCATGATCCTCGATCAGGCGCACCCGCTCCTCGAGCGTCGTCGGCCGCTTGCCTCTGGGACCGAAGGATGTTCCCGTGAACGGGTCTGTGGCACTGGCCATGATCAACTCTCTCCTTATAAGCAGCTTGTATCAGCGACGGGTCGAGGGCTATTTTCAGCTCTATCCAATCCTCGCGACCATCATTGGGCCGTCAGCCCGCCATCGACCAAAAGAGCGGTGCCGTTGCAGAAAGACGCATCGTCCGAAGCGAGGAAGGCGATCGCCGCCGCCATTTCCGACGGGTCACCCAGCCGCCCGGCCGGTATGATCGCCTTGATCTGCGCGGTCTGCGCTTCAGGATCTTCCAGCGAATCCCCGAGCATGGCCGTCTTGGTCCAGCCAGGGTGCACCGAATTGACGCGAATGCCATGTTTCGCATTTTCGATCGCCAGTACCTTGGTGAGCATCAGGACGGCGCCCTTGCTGGCGCAATAGGCGCCGCCATATTCACCAGCCACGAGCGACGCCGTGGACGCCACGTTGACGATCGCGCCTGTCCGGCCGGATGACTGCCACTCGCGCGTCGCGATCCGGCATCCCAGAAAGGCCGTGGTTCCATTGACATCCAACTGGCGGCGCCAATCGGACAGTTCCATATCGACGACATGGGCCTGCACGGCGATGGCGGCATTGTTCACCAATATGTCCAGCGGACCCAGTTCATCGCGGGTGGTCTGGAGGACATTCTCCCATGATGCTTCGTCAACGGCATCATGCGCAATCCCGATCGCGCGATAGCCCTCCTGCCGAAGCTCGGCAGCCCGTTCCTCGACAGCGGCATGATTGATGTCGGTCAGCGCTACCAGTGCACCCTCTTCAGCCAGGCGCTTGGCCGTAGCAAAGCCAATCCCGATCGGTGAGGCCGCGCCCGTCACGATCGCTACCTTGTCCCGCAAACCTCTCATACCAACTCCCGCTCCTGATATTTATTTTAGCTAGCCGTCTCATTGGACGGCCTGGTGAACTGCCGCGGACCGTAAAGCACAACCTTGTGCGTCCTGAACAACCATTTTCCATCAACCCGGGCGTAGGTGTCATCCAGATAGGAATGCACTCTCACGATCCTACCGTCATGCAACCCGCCCTCGAAGAAGCAGTTGAAGAAACCCTTTGCCTCATCATCGCTCTGTTCCGTTATGACATGGCCGGTTGCGTAATGGGCCAGGAACGTCATGGCGCCATCTATCTGCTCTTTGAAAAACGCCCTGATCTGCTCCCTGCCCATCGACAACGGGCCGTCGACGGCGGTTTCATCGAACACGCCGTCTTGCGTGAAACAGTCGGCCGCCTCGTCCCACATCCGCCGGTCTTCATAGGCCGAAAAGCGGTTCACCAGATCCCGTATTTCCTCGCGATCTATGAGCCGTTGCAGCTTTTCATCCATGCCGACCTCCAACATTTACCCACCACATTGCACGAGCCGCACGACATCAAAATCCGGTGGGCTCATTGATTGCGCGGCACCAAATACATCATGCGGGTTCAGCCTGTTTGGGAAGCTGCCACATGTTGGCATCTTTCTATTCTATTGCCGCTCATCCAGTGACTCATCGCCCAAGGCTTTATGCAACTCGCGGTGGAAGTGATGAATATGGCTCTCATTGCGGCCAAAGGTGAAATATTCCTGGGCACCGGAGTATACCGTTTCCTGTATACTGTTTACGATCGGACAATCTTCATCAATAACCACCTGATGGGTAAGGCTAGCCCAATCACGAACCTCTCGCTCCATCGGCGTGCCGATGAATTCGCCACTCACAACGGTTCGCGATATGGCCACCGACTCACCCGGACTATTGCCGGGCAGGATCTGGTTCATGAACATGCGTTCAAGTGGCGGGCCATCACGCTCTTCCTCACCCGCAAAGGCATTGGTGCTTGCGCATGTGTAGAATGTTGACGGAAAAATGGTGAAGCCGCTTTGCACAAAGCGCTTCAGATCATCTTTCGATGAAGGGTCGCATTCCGTATCAATGCCCAGGACCGGCGACACGATTTCACCATGGATGCCCCTGCTATCGACCTTGATCACGCCGGGAATGACGAAACTTCCAAAACTCTGCGCATGGAGGCTGGGGAAGTGATAGGTTTCGATATAGCCTTCGTAGGCCAGCTTCCAGTTTGCGGCAGGCACCTCCTTGAGGTTTACCACCCGGAAGCGTTCAAGGCCAAATTTGGGCAACAGGCTTGAAAGTTCAGGCCCGAGAAACGCATCGAGATCAAGCGGCATGCCAGGGGTCAGAATGCCCCAGATCAGGCCGTGCCGCTCCTCGACGGCCAGTTCGGTCAGTCCATATTCGGCCTTGTCGACGTCCCCGAAAATGGCATTCTCGGACAGTCCCACGAGCCGTCCGTCCTGCCCGTAAGTCCAGGCGTGATAAACACAGGTGAAGCGCGGCTTCTTGCCCTGCCCTTCCTCGACGACCTTCGCGCCACGATGTCGGCAGGCGTTGATGAACAGCCGAACCTCTCCGGATTTCTGGCGCACCAGAAGCATCGGTACGCCAAGGCGAGTCAGCGCCCAATAGCTGCCGGGTTCGGGCAGCTCACTCGGCAACGCCAATATCATGGGCGTGGTTCGCAGCAGCTGGACTTCCCGCTCCCAACGTTCGCGATCGGTATATTCGCTCACCGGAACCTTGAAGATATCGGGCGCTAGGGTCGGCCTTTTTTGCGCGACCAAATCGATGAGCGCCTCATAGCGAGCGCGCAATTCGGAATGCTGGAAGCCTATCATTTCAGCAACAATCCTCTGGATCTTATTTTTCAGAAACTTCCCGCCTCACCCGGCGCGATTCGACTTTCTGGCATCTGCCGCAGCGTGGCACACCGACCCCCGGCAAGTCAAGTTTATTTAGAACGATCGGTCTATTTTCTGCGCATTCCCGTTTCACCAGGGCGGCCGCTCGACAAGTTCCCTGCTTTTCGCAGCGACCGGCTATCCCAATATTCAAAACCGCGCGGCGACCCCATTCCTGCCCGGCGCGTACCGAGCATTTATTTCTGGAAGTATCGGCGGTTATATTCTGCGAAGGCGGCATCCACCATTGCAGATGTCAGGCCATACTGCTCCAAACTATAAGTATAGCTGCCAAATTCGCCATGAGAGTCGTTTGCCTCCCACATACGCATCGCTTCTTCGCGACGCGGCGTTAACTCACGGCCCGTCAACTGATAGATATCGCGCACTACGCCGAACGTGTCCTTACGAAGACGTTCATATTGCACATCGAGGAGATCGAACTGCGAACCCAGGGCGTCGAGTTGCTCAAGATGCCGGTCCATCTCCGCCGACCAGAGCCGAAGCACATAGGCACCCACGGCTTCCATATCGACCACATCCATGCACGTCCGGAATAGCATCTCGATCAGGCGGCAGGTCGACGCAATGACTTCGTGGACGTCGCGATGCATGAAGACATATTTGGCATTGGGGAAAACATCGACCAGATGATCCATATTTCCTATGTGCGGCGGCGTCTTCAATATCCAGCGCCGGTCGCCGTTGGCGCCCTGTCGTCCACCTTGCTGCCATTGCAGATATTGCAGCATCTGCTTGAGGAAGACATAAGATCCGTGCAGCGATTCAGATCTTACCCATTCATAATAATTGGGAACTGGCACCACCCAGCAGTGGCCCACCGTCTTGAAGGTGGGCAATTGCACGAAAATATCTTCCTCGGCATCATCAATCTTCACCGAATGGGACTGCATCAGGCCGAGATTATTTTTGATCATGGCCTCGACGATCTCTCGATCGATCCCGATGCGGGGATCTTCTTCGCTCGCCACTGCGTTCGGGATGCGCGAAGGATTCATCGATTCCCAATGTCTGATGCTCAACGTGTCGGGGTCGGCAGCGAGCAGACGCTGCAATTTGGTCGAACCGACGCGGGTCATGCCCAAAATGATGAGCGGATCGTCGACTTGTTCGTCGAGAATTTCCGGGTGCTTCTTCAGGTCGTGGGCAAAACGCAGTCCGTTGACCAGCCAGCGGTGGATGATCGCGGAAATGGTTGCGATACCGTCATCATTCAACAAGACGTTGTCGTTGATATCCTGAAGAAATCGCGCCAATCCTTCGCGGGGGTCGAAGTCGCCGAAATCGTTCAACCCGTCCTCGGCGCAGGCTACTGCGATCAATTTTTCTACAGACAGTTTTGATGTCGACTGAAGCGTGTCCATTGAAGGCTCCTCTAACCTTGATATTTGCTGTTTGCGACTAAGGGACTGGGAACGATCCGGCACCCGATATTGACGGGGTGCCAACCCTCAAGAGTCCGATTACCATCCTTAATCGCCAGCGAATGTGCAATTCACGCCGCAGCGCGACCCATAGTCGAGCCTGCGGCCTGCGAGTTCGACCGATCGATCCGCAGACCCCACAGATGGAAAATCGGCCGGAAGCTCGGAGCGGATGGCACTCAACTTGACGAGCCTGACGCTCTGGATAGCGTCATTGGGATCAGCGACCGGTGCATGCATACCTTCCCAGCGCATCGCCATGCAGCCTTCGCGCAAACCGTCGCTATCCATCCAGTTCGTTACGCCGGGGTCTTGGTGACTGACGACATAAGTATAGGTGCCATCGCTATTCCGATGCGATTGATGTCCCGTCCGACTGCCCGATTTGCTGTGCGCATTGCGGGAAATCAGCCACGGCGACGTCACGCTGAAACTCATATATTCGGCCTCTTGTGGAAGGAGGTTCACTACCAGCGCCTCATCATCCGCCAGATGATATCGGCCTTGCGTGATCATCGACGGCTTCGTTGCGTGACCACGCATCATCGCCGCGCCGAAATCATTGACTGGTATCGATGCATATAGTTGCTCAAATTGAGCGATCGTTTGTGCTCCGAACATCATATAGCGTGCGGCTATAGCGACCTGGTCATCAAAGCTGTGCGCATGACTTGGTGGTCCGGCAATCTTGCGGAAGGACATGGCGCGAGGCCGCTGCGTATGCCAGTCACTCAGCGCCTCTCGAATAATGACGAAAACGCCGCCCTTTGACTGGAGGTGCAGGCTGCCGTCCCTGGGGTCTTCAGGTCCGATCGTGATGCGTGATGCGCCCTCACCATCGGTGATTATGCGTTCCTCGTCCGCGGCATCCACGGTCCGTTCCCAGTCCGCCCAGCTTTTGACCTCGGCACCCGTCAGTGCGACATAGATCGCCACGCTGAATCTGCCGGTCGGTCCTGTGGGCTTGGAATCAAGGACATAGGTCGATGCGTCATCGATGAACAGGTAACGATATATGTTGTCGGGATTATCGAAGCAGAACCGCGACCCCGTTACCGAATGCCCCATCCACTCTTTTTGGGGCGTCTGGATCCAGACGAGGCCGGGATTTTCAAAATCCGTACTTGCGGCGGAAAGAAGTGCGTAGCCTGCACATTCGGAAACAACCTCGTCCAGAGTCTGCTGAGCCGTCGCCGACTTGGCCCATGACAAGCCAAGCAGGAGAAGGCGCGCCGCCGCCATCGCCTTCTGCATTTCGGGCGTCCTGAGGATTGCCCCTGCCGCCGCTTCAATTTCGTACTGCCGTTCGGTCGCCAAAGGAGAAGTCTGCGCGTCCTGGTCAACACCGCGCATATTGTTGATCTCGTTCATACGATATTCTCCAGTTGCTTTCCAGCAGACGCCACAACCGAACCGCGCTAGCGATCATGCAAAAGGTTGGACGACGTGAGCAGTCTTGGTGCCCCCTGCCAGGCACCGCTCATCATTTTTTGGACGACGCGTCGGCGTTCGCAGCCATGACTTCGTAGGGCAACTCTTCGGGCTGCACGTTCCGACGCAGGTGATTGCCGTTATCAACGTTCAATGTATCACCGGTTACGGCCGCGTCAGGATGACACAGCCACAGGCAGGCCGCGCCGACCTGCCTCGGCGTGACCGGCCGACCGAGCGGAATTTCCTTCAATAGAACTTTCCTGGCCACTTCATGGTCCAGCAATATCTTCGACATCGGCGTATCAATCAGCCCTGCCTCTACCGCATTGATCCGGATGTCCCGCGGCGCATATTCAAGCGCGGCATGTTCAACCAGTATCTGGGCTGCGGCCTTGGCGGAACCATAGCTGCTATAGCCCGGAACCGGCATCGACGCCGCTGTAGACGTGATCACCACCATAGCGCCGCCGTCGCGCATGCGCCGCGCCATATGCTTGATGAAGAAGAATGGACCAAAATAGTTGATGTCGAAAGCTTTCCGCACATCCTCCGGGTCGATGGCATCGATCATGCCGACAAAGGGCACGCCGGCGGCCATGATGGCGACATCAATGGGGCCATGGGCGGCGAACACTGCCTCTGCCATCGCCTCCACCTCAGCCTCGATCGAAGCATCGCATCGCACAGCGAGGCCACCGATAAGACCGGCAAGTTCCTGGACCCCGTCCAATCCCCGCGCGCCGACGGCCACGCGAGCGCCTTGCTCCGCAGCCAGCTTGGCGGTTTCCCAGCCAGTGCCGCCACGTGCGGACGCGCCCAGAACAACGATATTCTTATCCTGGAATGGTAGCATAAACCTGTCCTTTTCCTGCATTTTTATGATTGGCGGTCGAACTGCCGTGCCGACGACATTCGCGCTTCAGATTGGCATGTTGCGAGCATTTTACCCCACACACGCAGATTGCTTCGTTGTTCATCGAACCAATATCGATTGCCTGACCAGCGGCAGTAAAGACTGGATAATTGCAATATTTCTCTCGTAATCATACATACTTTATTCGACTTATTTATTTTCGCCCTTGAATAATAGTGCAGTAATATAAGATATTCTCCGCTTTTCAGCGAATGAATTTGGCGGACGCCCTAAAATGGGTAGAACATTTCTACTTTTCCAGCAGCCCTGAAGGCTATACCCACTCTCCTGTCCACTAAACCTAATGGCAGCCTTTTCGCTGACCTCATTGAGCCAGACTATCCACATGAAGGTGCAAGCTGTCAATAGAACGATCGTCCTTTTTATGCGGGGGAGCTTGTGAATGAGGTCGGGCTTGCGGCTGTTTCAGGCGTTCGCCGGCGTAACGCCCGCAGACGACCGAGGAATGCGGCGGCGGATCGGTCGATTAAACTATATTAGCTCTTTTCTGGATTTGAGTTATAAGTATCGGATCAAGGTAGGTGCTGTCGCCGCAAGCGGCACAAAGGAGATAGATGACTAAGTCAGCAGCAGCGATCTCGCGGCGAGACGAACGGGTCAAACAGCGTCAAACCCAGATCCGCAATGCAGCCAGAGCATGCGTTCGGGATGAAGGCTTCCACGCTGCGACCATCAGCCGCATCGGTGCCGTGGCAGGGATGAGCAAGGGCCACATCTATAAATATTATGAGAATAAAGAGGAGATCATGATCGCGCTGATAGAGCACGACATGAACGAGTTCATGTTGCTCATAAGCCAATTAGGGCAGTCGGAGGACCACAGCGTCGAATCGCTTATTGAGTCTTTTGTGAGCGAGCTTCCTGTCATTCTTAAAAGCGACCGTACCGCCCTGTGGCTGGAAGTCCAGGCCGAGGCGGCGCGCAATCCGAGAGTCAAGGAAATGGCCGTGATGGCCGCCAACTATTTTCGCGAGACAATTCGCAAGATCATAGAGCCTGTGCTGGAAGGGCCTATCAAGGATGAACTCGACATTCGGGTTGAAATGCTACTGCTATCTATGCACGGCCTTGGCCTGAAGGCCACCGTGCATTCCGACGGTAGCATCGAAGGCTTCGCAACTGCGGTTGAATTCGTTTTTCGGACCTTTTTGTCGGCCCCCCCCCAATCTGCGGTCATGCGAAGCGTTAAGGCAGCATAGAGATGACGGGTTCAAAGCTCTGGGCGACGGAATAGCGCTGAATCCGATGCGAACTAATCGCGTAGTAACCCACTGGTCAGCGAGTCATCAATGCGCCAAATCTGCCAGAGTTTTTGCGGGTGTCCAGCTGCACCTGTCCCGACTGCGGCGGCGCACTGGGGCCGCTGGCCTTAGGCCACGCTTACACCTGCTCCTCGATCGCACCGAGTATGACGTCGCGATAGGCGGCAATCCGCTGCGATCGCATGTCACCGCCCTGAGGCTTTGCCCGCGTCGATCCGGTCTCTCGCCAGTCGCGAACCCAGCGGACAGCGCTCGCCGCCGCAACGCCAAAACGCGCCGCTGCAGCGCGTCGAGACATACCGCCATCAACCGCGGCAATTACCCGTGAGCGCAGATCTTCTGAGATAGACTTCGTCATGCCAGGCTGGCCTCCTCGTCCAGCTGACATGGTGAATCAGACTTTCTCGCCCAAGGAAACCCCCTCGATTCCGTTAGATCGGATTATGCTCTAGGCTACAAGTCGCGCGCTAATGAGAACTGTGCGCGGGTGGGTGTAGACATCGGTTTTAATTACTGATTCTATGGGCTTTCCAAAGAGGGGAGGCCGAACGTGGCGCATCGTTTGATTGGTCAGGAGCGGTTCGGTTTTGCCGGGCGGGCGCGGTCCGCATCATCGCTCGACGAGCTTGGCAAGCTGATCGATTGTATGCATCCGGTGAGAACCGCGGATCAGGCCGCTTGGCGTTGATCGTCTGTGG
>NZ_JBMDJF010000038.1:0-11069 GCF_057809055.1 Sphingobium sp. FG58
CGCAAATGCATGGCTTCGCACGCGAGGCCGGTCGACCTGCCTCGCAGCGGACTACGCTGTACGGACATGTGAATACTTATGCACTTGAAGCGGCTGAATAGCCCTGATTTGAAGAGGATGATTGAGATGGCAGAAACAATCGCAGTAATCGGCGGAACCGGCAATCTTGGTGCGGCGATCGCGCGGCGACTAGCCAAGGCTGGTCGTACTGTCCTTATCGGTTCCCGCTCGCAGGAGAGCGCGGAACGCGCTGCGGCAGAATTGGGCTTTGGCCTTTCCGGCCGGGCGAACGCCGATGCGGCCCGTGAAGCGGACATCATCATCATCGCCGTGCCCTTCGCGGCCCAGGCAGGAACCATTGCCGACATCGCGCCGCATTGTGCCGGCAAGATCGTCGTGGATACCACTGTGCCACTGGTGCCGCCCAAGGTGATGCGCGTTCAGCTGCCCCCCGAAGGCAGCGCCGCCCAACGCGCGCAGTCCCAGTTGGGAGAAGACGTCACCGTCGTATCGGCTTTTCACAATGTCGCGGCTCACAAGCTTGCGACCGATGAGGCGATCGATTGCGACGTGCTGGTGTTCGGCGATGACAAGGCAGCGCGCGAACAGGTCGTCGAACTGGCCGGTTTGATGGGCCTGCGTGCCTTTCATGCCGGCGCGCTCTGCAATTCGGCTGCCGCGGAGGCACTGACCTCGATATTGATCTTCATCAATAAAAATTACGGCCCCGGCGAAGCAGGTATTCGCTTGACCGGCATTTTGGAATAAGCGCGATCGGCACGCTCCCGATGAACCGAAATGGCATGACGAATGATAGAAATCTGCCCCCTAACGGGGATCGGCGAAATCGAACAGCACGCCGCTCTCGATGAAATACTGGCAGACAGCATAGAAGCGCTCGGTCTCGCACCCTTTCGCGATGGCGACATACTGGTCGTTACGCAAAAGATCGTATCCAAAGCGGAAGACCGGTTTGTCGATCTGGCCCAGGTCGTGCCTGGGCCAGAGGCGCTGCGCCTTGCTGAAATCACGCGCAAGGACGCGCAGCTTGTTGAACTCGTCCTGGCGGAATCGCGCGCGGTGCTGCGTGCGGTTCCCCATGTACTCATTACCCAGCACAGAAGCGGCCATGTCATGGCCAACGCCGGGATCGATCGCTCCAACATCGGCGATCGACAGGGTGACTATGCGCTGCTGCTGCCTGAAGATGCGGACGGGTCGGCCGAGCGTATCAGGCAGGGGCTGAAGCAGCGCTTTGGTCATGCGCCCGCCGTCGTTATCTCGGACAGCTTTGGTCGTCCCTGGCGCATGGGGATCGTCTGCGTCGCCCTCGGTGCAAGCGGGCTGCCAGCGCTTCGGGACAAGAGGGGCGAGATGGACCGGGACGGACGGGTTCTGGAAGTGACGCAGATCGCGCTTGCAGACATGGTAGCGTCAGCGGCGGGGCTGGCGATGGGGGAAGGGTCCGAAGGCGTGCCTGCGGCTCTCGTCCGTGGGCTGCACTGGACCGAAGCGGATAGACCTGCATCCGTGATCGTCCGCCCGATAACGGAGGATTTGTTCCGATGACGGAAAAGATCGTCGTGTTGACGGGCGGTGTCGGCGGCGCGAAGCTGGTTCTGGGCCTGTGTCAAGTCATGCCAGCCGATCAGGTCGTAGCGATCGTCAATACAGGCGACGATTTCGAGCATCTTGGTCTCAATATATCGCCCGATATCGACACGCTGCTCTATACGCTGGCGTTGAAAGCTGATCGCGAAAAAGGCTGGGGTCGCGCGGATGAAAGCTGGAACTTCATGGCTGCGTTGCGATCGCTGGGCGGGGAAGACTGGTTCCAGCTTGGCGATGGTGATCTGGCGCTGCACATCCTGCGGACTGCCCAATTGCGGGCCGGCCATGCGTTGAGCACCGTGACCGCGCAGTTTGCCGCCGCATGGAATATTGGCGTGTCCGTGCTGCCGATGAGCGACGATCCCGTCGCCACGATCGTGACGACCGATGAGGGCGATCTGGCGTTCCAGCGTTATTTTGTCGAGCGCCGGTGTATGCCGCAGGTCAGCGCCATCCGCTTTGAGGGCGCGGGGATGGCCCGTGCAGCACCGGGCGTCCTGGAGGCGATCACCGACCCTGCAACCAGCGCCATCGTGATCGCGCCGTCCAATCCCTATCTCAGCATCGACCCCATCCTGTCCGTGCCTGGGATAAGCGACGCCCTTAGAAACAGCGTGGCACCGGTAGTTGCGGTCTCGCCGATCGTCGGTGGCAAGGCGGTAAAGGGGCCGACAGCGAAACTGATGGCCGAACTTGGCCAGTCTGTGTCGCTTTCGACGATCGCGCGGCATTATGAAGGATTGATCGATGGCCTGCTCATCGATTCCGGCGACGACGGCAGTGCGCTCGGCGTCGCATCGGCAGCGACGGATATCATGATGAACAGCCTTACGGACCGGGCGCGGGTGGCGCGGGCAACGCTGGCGCTGGCGCAAACATTGCGGTGATCAACTGGACGGCGGTAATCCCGTTCAAGGGGCGCGCGGCGCGCAAGACCCGTCTTGCGGGGATTTTCTCTGAAGAGCAGCGTGACCGTTTGAGCTATGCCATGTTCAATCGCACATGCGCGGTGCTCGCTGGCTGCGATGCTGTGGGGGAGATCGCCGTGCTGTCCGACATACGCCCGCCAGCGTGGCACGGTCGCCTCATCGGCGACGCGGGACGGGGCCTCAATGCCGAGTTGAACAGTCTTGCAGCGGATCTGGCGACACAATGTCTGCTCGTCATCCATGCCGACCTTCCTTTGCTGGAACCGCAGGACATTGGCGACCTACTGGAAGCGGCGGGCAGGGCATCAATGGCCATCGCGCCGGATCATGCAGGGACTGGCACGAATGCGATTGCGCTGGTCGACCCGGCCGGGTTCGCCTTTCACTTTGGTCCGAATAGCTTCGTGCAGCACGTCGAAGCCGGGCAGGACAGAGCGGCCATCATCCATCGCACCGGCTTGTCGCTCGATATCGACACGCCGGAGGATTATGACCGGGCCTGCCGTCATGCACCGGAAATCAGGCGCTGGACAGCGGCGTAACGGGTCTTGTGAATCACACAGACGCGCGTACCTTGATCCGTTATACCAGCTGCAATAGTCAGATTTCTGGCATATTGCGGATGTTGGATTTCCCCCCGGTCAGCGCACGCCCGAGCAGTTCGAGCGACAGGCCGGCATTGAGCGCATTGTGGCGCGAGCCGACGCTCAGGTCACGTCATGTCCGCCGCCTCGCGAGCCAGGCGCATGGCGTAGCCGCAGTCGGCCTGGGTTTTCACTTTCTCCATCTTCGTGACCGGCCGCTCCTGCGCGATGCGATCGACGACGTCGCAGGCGCGGTAGACATCCATCCAGGCGGAGTCGATCTTGATCGCGGCTTCCCCAGCTTTGCCAGCAACAGATGGGAATCGGACTGGCGATCATCATTCCAGGACAGGGCGGTCGTTCATCTTTTGACGGACTGATACCAAGTTTCATTGATCAGAACCCGTGTGCCCAGTCTCGGAGGCCGATGGACATGATCTTCCACGGCCGATCGACGAGCTGATTCCAGGCGCAGGTGCAGTGATCGACAATCTCTTCATAGGAACCGAACACCCGGTTCGACAGCCAATTGTCACGCATGAATTGTCAGATGTTTTCCTGCGGATTGAGTTCAGGGGTTTTCGAAGGGATCGGCACGATGGAAACCCCATCAGCAGTCGCTCGCCTTCGGCGCAGCGACCATGGCTGCGGGTCATGTTGGTGAAGGTCCAGGCTTCATCGATAAAGACAAGCCGTTCCGGTTCGAGATCGACCTGCCCCTCGAACCAATCATGCCGCTGCTTCAGGACGCCGGGGCGGTCCTGCTCGATTGCATGGCCAGTTTTTTTTGCGCGTCATGCCTCGGCGGACGAAGAAACGATGAAGTCCTGCCACCGAGACGATCAGGCCGGTGTCAGCCAGCGCTACCCGAAGTTCTTCCAGCGAAATGTCCTTACGCGCCTTCCAGATAGAGAGGACGTCCGCCGCTCGCCCCTCGATCCGACGCGAAACCGACCCGCTGCATTGCCTTGAAAAGCCTTATAGCGGATCGGCGAATGAACCAGCTTATATTGGATCGGTCGATTGCAGAACCGAGCGGTTGCCTGGAAGCATCTGGTTAAAAAGCGCATCTATTTCGACGTCGGAAGAGATACGCCGCAGCTCCAGAAGCTCGACCGCGTTTCCGATCGCATAGCGGCTGGCGGGTACCGGCGCTTCCAGTGCTTCAATGATAGTTGCTGCCACCACATCGGGCGCGACCGCGACTTTGTCGGCGCTCTGGGAAAACGCCTTTTGCTGCTCGAAATAATGTCCGTAATTCTGCCGGCCTTCTTCGTCGAGCTGCACAAGCCCGCGATCCAGCTGCGCTCCAAAACCATGCACCATGGCAGTCGAGATCGCGCCGGGCTCTATCAGCGAGACAGGTACGCCCCACTGACCCGCTTCCAGGCGCATGGTATCGGCCAGGCCTTCCAGCGCAAATTTCGAGGCGGTGTAATATCCAAGTAGCGGAAACGCGATCTTGCCGGACATCGATCCCACGAAGATGAAGCGACCCTTGTTCTTGCGGATATGCGGAAGCGTAGCCTGATAGATGGCGAGATTGGAAATCGTGTTGATTTCCATCGTGCGTCGGAACGTCTCGATAGGCGTCGTTTCCAAAGGGCCAGACGGATTGACGCCAACACAACTGATGACGGCGTAAAGCGGGCGGTCGCTGCGCTCAAGGGCTTTCACAAGCTGGGACGCGCCCACATCGGCAGAGGAGAAATCGGCAACGAAAAGATCTACCGCGTCAAGGCCGTTGGCCTTCATCCCCTCAAGATCGGCGTCATTCAATGCGGAACCCAGTACGTTGTAGCCTGCGTCCTGCAACTGTCGTGTCAGACATTGCCCCACGCCGCCTGAGGCTCCCAGTACCAAGATCGTGCCGGACTGTGCTGCACCTGCTGACATTGCTTATCCTCTACCAAGAATCATATCATCGTTGCGCCAGCTTCCAGCTTGACTGCGCGCTTGACCGGTCGCGCGCCCAATAGGCCAAAAGCGAAGCGCCGATGCAACGAATCCATTATTTAGAACCTATATACTACATTACACGCCCCGATGTGAATAGGGTAGCAGCAGGATATCGCCTGCGCCATGGAACGATAGTCGGGGCCGCGTTGTTCGATTTTTGACGGGAATTTATTATGAACGACAAAGGTGGGCGATCAATTTCAAGGGACCATGAGTTTTCTGATGCTGACAATATCGGCAATCTCGTCGGCACGGACCATGTTGGCGATGATGATGGTGGGCAGGTGGCTGACGATCCAATCGCCATGAAGCTTCCGATCGAAGAAGGTGATTTCAGCGCGCAGCCGAGTTAAGAATTCTTGGTCATGCGGTTCGGACGGGGCAGGCGGCGATGTCTGTCGTCACGTCCCTTGGCAGCGGCTTTTCCGTGTCCTATATTTATATGAGGACTACTTGCGCATAGCCGGTGAAAGCGCGCTATTCTAGCGCGTTCAGACCTCATTTGTGGAACACGGCGCGCTGTGTAAAATGGCCGTTGAGGCGCGTCCCGTTAGAGGGATGGCTGTAAAAATGGATTGCGTTAGGACGGATACCATATTAGGTCCTACATACTGTTTTTATAAATGATGAGGGTGCCATGGATTACGATTACCAGCGGGGCTTCGTCACTTACCCCGATGCGGAACCTGGTAGCTCTGGCGAAAAGGCGCCGTATATCGATCATGGCACCGCGCGGGTTGATCCCAAACGCTTCTACAGCAAAGAAGAAGCCGACCTTGAGTGGGACAAGATGTGGACGAAGACCTGGCTTTTCGTCGGACTGAGCCATGACATCGCGGAGGTCGGCGACTGGTTCAAGGCAGACTATGGCAAGGAATCCTTCATCATCGTGCGCAATGCCGAGGGTGATGACGGGATCGCGGCCTATTATAACGTCTGCCCGCATCGCGGAAACCGCATCGTGCATGACGATTTCGGCAGCGTCGGCGGTGATGCAAGCCAGGGCGGCTGCATCTTCACCTGCGATTTCCATGGCTGGAAATTCGGTCTCGACGGCAAGAATGTCGAGATTCGCGATGAGATGATTTTCCGCAAGGAGGCGGTCGCCCATCGTCCCGGACTGAAGGCGGTGCGATGCAGCGTCTGGAACAGCCTAGTGTTCATCAATATGGACCTGAATGCCAAGCCCTTGCTGGACCAACTGGACGTCATCCCGAACCATCTCGCGCCCTATCCGTTCGAAAAATACAAGGTGCTGCGCGATATCGAGACCTGTTGGGATGCGAACTGGAAGACCGCGCTTGATGCGTTCATTGAATTTTATCACGCCGATGACGTGCATCCCCAGGTTGCGCCGTTCACCGAGACGCTGGGTTGTCAGTATGATCTCTATGGCAATGGCAACAGCCGGATGATCATTCCGATCGGCAGCGTTCCCGTGCGGTTTGAGGATCGCGAATCGGTACCCGATGGAATGAAGGCGTTTCTGCAATTTTATGGCGGCGACCCGGATGATTTCACCCATCTCAAGGGCTATGAATATAACAAGGCCTTTGCCGAAACGCGGCGGAAATGGGCAAAGCGGCACGGCTACGACCATTTCGAGAATCTGACCGACGATCAGGTCAATGATGACTGGAATTACTTCATCTTCCCGAACGTGACGATCAATGCGTTCAGTGACTCCTTGCTGCTCCAGATTTTCCGTCCGCACGAAACCGAACCGCGCAAGAGCTATTATCGCGCCATTTCGTTATGCCTGCCAGTGGGCGGTTCGAACGATATGGTCATGGATCCTGGTCAGTTCGGCCCTGAAGCCGTGTCCCCTCCGGGTTGGGACGGATCGATACGGCCAGAAAAGATCGTTCCCCAGACGCTGGCGGATTTTGGCTCAGTCCTTGCGCAGGACGCCGTCCGCGTGCCGGAAGTGCAAAAGGGCATCGAGTCGTCCGCGTTTGACGGCTACGTCCTTTCAGAATCAGAGAACCGCATCCGACACTATCTTGCTGAGCTTGACCGACTGATGGGGCGGGGCTGAGCGAGCAATATGAGCGAGACCACAAATCTCTTCGAGAGCGTCGAAAACGTCGAAATCAAGCTTTCCCGCACCAAGACCTGGAGCGGGCTGGAGACGGACCCGGCCTATTTCCCCAAGGAAAAGGACGACGCGTATAGGGAAAATCTCGGCGATCCAGGCAGCTATCCGTTCACGCGGGGTGCCTATCCCCAAATGTATCGCAGCCGAATGTGGACGCTGCGAAACATTGTAGGCTATGGATCGCCAGAGGATACACGCCAAGGCCTGGAAATGGTGCTGGCCTCCGGCGGAACGGGTGTCAGTATCGTTCCGGATCCGCTGACTACGCAAAGCGTAGATCCTGATCACCCTGCCTTCGGACCGGAAGTGGGCCTGGAAGGCTGTTCGCTCCCGACGTTGCGCGACGCCGAACGCCTTCTCGATGGCGTGGATCTGGCGAAGGTCGACACCGCCTGGCATTGGGCGGCCATGGCCTATCCATTGATCGCATCGGTGCATGTCAAGCGCGGCCAGCCGTTGTCGACGCTGCAAGGCTCGAACATGCCGGACATGCTGCAACAGACGCTATGCGGCTGGGGCAAGCATCTGGTGCCTGCTGAATTTGGTCACAGAATAGCGGTCGACGAGATAGAATTCAGCGTCCGCAACAGCCCGAAATGGGCGCTTGGGATGCCACAAGCCTATGACCTGCGCGAACGTGGTCTTTCTCCCGCAGGTGAAATCGCTCTGGGCATGGCCATGATCAACAAGACGATGGAGGATCTGATCGATCGCGGCCTGACCGTGGATCAGGTCGCGCCCAGCCTGGCGTGGGTTTCGACCTCCGACATCGACTTTTTTGAAGAGATCGCGAAGTTCCGCGCGCTACGCCGCTATTGGGCGCGGACGATGAAGGAGCGGTTCGCATCGCAAGATGTGCGCGCTCAACGCCTGCGGATTGCCTGCCACACGTCTGGTAAATCGCTGGTGTATAAGCAGCCGCTCAACAATCTGACACGGACGGCCATTCAGGGCCTGGCGGCGCTGTGCGGCGGTGTGCAGTCGCTGGAAGCCTGCACGTTCGACGAGCCGGTTTGCGTACCGACCCATGAGGCGCGCGAACTTGCCACCCGGCAGCAGCAAATCCTGGCCAATGAAGTCGGCGCGGCCCGCGTGGCCGATCCCTTTGGCGGCAGCTACTATATCGAGGCGCTGACGGATCAGGTGGAAGCCGAAGCCGTGGCCATGCTGACGCGGATCGAGAAAATCGGCCTTATCGAAGCAATCGCCAGTGGCCAGATCGAGCAGATGATGGACGATTTCAACTTCGATCTGCAACGCGAGATGGATAGCGGCGAGCGCATCATGGTCGGCGTCAATCAATTTGTCCCGGAAGACGAGCCATCGCCTACGCGCTTCAAGTTTGATCGCACTAACACATACGCCCATATTCGTCGGTTTTCGGAACTCAAGCAGCAGCGCGATCAGGGCCGCTGGTCAGAGTCTTTGAAACATGTCCATAATGTCGTTCGTGACGGTAATAACCCGATGCAGGCGATGATCGACGCATTCGTTGCCGATGCCAGCATCGGCGAGATATGGGGGACGGTACGCGTCGCCTATGGTCATGCCTTCGACCCCTATGGTCACCTTCAAGCACCGCTGAGTTACACATGAGCAAGCCAAATACTGTAAAATGCATGCTTGGAATGCTGGGCACGGATGTCCATTCGAAAGGCATCCGCACATTGGCGCGTCTGCTAAGCGAAGCCGGAGGCATCGACGTCGATTATATCGGCGAACATAACAGCGTCGAGGGCATGGCCGCTGCCGTCGCCGAGCGGAAGTCCGACGTCGTAGGCATCAGCTTCTCGTCCGCTGCCTATGTCGAATATACGCGCCAGTTGATCGAAGCGATGAAAGCAAAAGGGGTGGGGCACGTCCCCGTGATCCTCGGAGGGATCATTCACCCCGATGATGTCGACGAACTTAAGGAAATGGGCGTAGCTGGCGTATTCGGGGCCGGGTCCAAGACGCAAGACATCATCCTGTTCGTGCAAAATGCCGGTGTGCCTAGCATATGACGGTCTATGTCGATGTCTGCGCGGTGGAAGACGTTCCAAGCGGCAAACATCGCGCATTCTTGGTCGATGACACCTCCATATTGATATTCCGCATCGGCGCTGAGTTTTATGCATTGGAGAACCGCTGCACCCATCTCGATTTCCCGCTGGAGGGGGGGCGACAGATCGGCATGAACATCATTTGCCGAAAACATGGTGCGCGCTTCGATATATGTACAGGAAAAGCCATCGTTGGCCCTGCGGTCGATCCACTACGCCGCTTTTCCGTTCGCGTCCGCGAGGGGCGGGTTGAGGTGAAACCCGTTGCGGAGCAGGGGAGCAACCCTTTCGTCAGGCAGGCGGGCTGAACGTTCGCTGTCGCTTTGAGAGAACACAGTAACTTGGTGAAGCAGGAGTCGGGTATTGGAAAGCGCTAAGAAGAAAGCCGTTCGTCAATATATCGACGCGGTAGGCCGTGGCGATGCTGCAGCGATCCAGGCGGCTGTAACCGAAGATTATACCCACGAGTTTCTAGGCACCACGGTGTTGCGCGGCAAACGATCGCTGGCGGACATTTTGGGTCAACTCGACGCGTTCATGGCAGCCCTGGCGCGACCGGGCGAATTTACCTTTCAGGAGATGGTGGAGGAAGGCGATATCGTTTCCGCCATGTTCTCGGGCAAGTGCGAACTGGCAAACGGCAAGAGGTTCGATGGCGATTATGCGATATTCTGCCATTTCCGGGGCGACAGGATTCTGGCCATGCGCGAGTTGATCGACACCAAGCTGGCGGACAGCGTGCTGGTTTGAACCGAAGGATTGGCATCTTTGGGTGTCACAGATAAAATCAGGAAGGCGAGCGATGTTCGATCTTACAGGCAAAGTGGCGATTATAACCGGTGGGGCCAGCGGCATCGGCGCTGCTGCGGCCCGCATGTTTCATGACCTGGGTGCCAGTGTCATGATCGGTGACATCCAGGTCGATGCGGCTCGGGATCTGGCGAGCGAATTGGGCGAGAAAGTGTTGGTCTCTCGCCTCGATGTGACCCAGGCTGCGGATTGGGAACGGGTGATCGCGGAGACCGAAGCGGCTTTTGGTCCCGTAAACGTCCTGGTCAACAACGCCGGGCATCCGGGGCACTGGAAGCCGATCGCGGACCTGAGCCTTGAGGAATATCGCATGGTATGCGCGATTAATCAGGAAGGCCCGTTCCTGGGCATGAAACTGGTCCTGTCCTCGATGATCAGGGCAGGAGGCGGTTCCATCGTCAATAACTCGTCCGGATATGGCTTGGTAGGGGCCGCGAACAATATGGATTATTGCGCGTCAAAATTCGCGGTGACGGGGATGACGAAGGCTGCCGCGATCGAATATGCCCCACTGAATATCCGGGTCAATTCGGTCCACGCAGGCGTCGTACTGACGCCCATGGTCAAGAGCACCATGGAGAAACTGGGTTCCGACGCGGATATTTTCATTTCCCGCATGCCACTCAATCGCGGGGCCGACCCTTCCGAAATTGCCAACGTATTCGCATTCTTGGCATCGGACGCATCGAGTTTCGTCACCGGTGCTGCGCTTCCCGCCGACGGTGGATTGACCGCTCAATAGGCGGCGCGCTCGTTGGACCAGCCATAAAAGGAGAGGATCGTGTCTCTAACGCAAGAGCAATTGCAGGTGCTTTATGACAAGCAATGCCTGCACGACAACCTCGTTACTTATTGCCGGGGGGCCGACCGACACGACGTCGCTCTGATGAAGTCGACCTATTGGCCCGATTCCCATGACGATCATGGGGGCTTTATCGGCAACGGCCAAGATTGGGCAGATGTAGCCTATGGGTGGCAGGATAATACCATCCGTCCGTGATGCTGACTCACGTGGGGGATTCCCAAAGCGGCGAAA
>NZ_JBMDJF010000039.1:0-8690 GCF_057809055.1 Sphingobium sp. FG58
TTTCGCCGCTTTGGGAATCCCCCACGTGAGTCAGCATCACGGACGGATGGTATTAGTTGTTCAGAACAACTTTTGGCTGCCATGCCTGCTGTGCTTGAAAAGTCCGGCGATGTCGATGCGGTCATCGTGTGTGCGGGGATGTCGGTCGCAGGTCCGCTCGAAACTGCAGCCATATCGCAGCTCCGGACAGTCATGGAAGTTAACTGTTTTGCGTGCCTTGCGATCTATCAGGCTACAATGCCTATGTTGCGCCGGACGCAAGGCCGCCTGATCATGATCAGTTCGATTGGCGGCAAGGTTGCGATGCCGATGCTTGGAAATTACTCCGCGTCAAAATATGCGTTGGAGGGTTTGACCGATTGCATGCGCCGGGAGACGAATGGATCGGGCGTAGATATTATTCTCGTTCAGCCTGGCGGCGTTAAAACGTCGATGACGCGTAACCAGTTGCGTGATATCGAAGATCGCATTGCCAATCTGTCGGTGGACGAGGAGGCCCAGTATGGCACTCTGTATCGCCAGTTCCTTCATGTGGTAAGTTTTGGCTATGAGCAATTCTACTCGCAGCCCGAACAAATTGCGGACGTTATATTAACCGCGCTGGACGCCAAGGAGCCTGCCACCCGCTATCTTGGCGGACCTGATGCTGAGCAGTTCTACTCCATGGCTACCAATATGTCTGATCGGGAACTTGATGTAGTGTTCGCGGAGACATTCGGTACCACACCAACACAAGCCGCGCGAGAATAACGCACAGGTGCTTTCGCCAATTTTATAAATTGGTCCGGTAAATATTGAGCGCTGGTCAACAATCTGGGTGCTGTTCCGAAACTCAATTGAGTAGTGCAAACGCGTTATCTCGACGCTTGCCGCAGTCGTTGGTTCAGGGGCTTTGCAACTCGGATTGTCCAAAGCGACTGTCGGCGGATCGCGACCCCGCTTGAAGGGATGGTCCAGTTGATCGATTTTTCGGCTTTTCGCTCCATGCATCTGTCGGCGCTGGCCTGACGGGAGGAATGTCCATTGTGGGATAGGCGACAAATGGCAATACCGGCACCGCATGGCCGGTAGCCTGATGGTCGAATGTCTGGCATTGTGGCTTGCTGCGGTGACCAAAGAAGCGGCCGGGGCGAAAGGAACAGGTGAACAATCATCGGCTTCAGCGCTGGTTGATATGTTTCCGTACTTGATCGTCCCTGAAAATGGTCGAGGTCGATTTTGTCCTTCCGCTGCTGATGCACTTGCTCACCAATACATCGCGCGTTGATAGCGAAGAAAAGAATCATGTTCGGCCTATGCGGACATGATTCTGGCCTACTTTTCTCCGAACATTATTTCTATCGATCACAAAAAAAGAACCCACAGCACCATCTGGTGCCGTGGGTTTGAGGTCTACCGAGATATCAGATCCCGACAGTGTTGATGTCTAGAAAATATATTCCACGCGCAGGCCATAGGTACGCGGCCTCGCCACATTCTTGTAAACGCCATAAGGTTGACCGGTCTGAACATAAGAGGGGTATTTTTTGTCGAAAACGTTATTGGCGAAAAAGCCCACCCGCAGATTTTCACCGGGAGGGCTGATATAGCCCGACGCATTGACAACGATCAGCTTATTGTCTCGATCTGCTCGAAGTTCACCACCAGCGCCCGGCAGGAAGTCGATTGCTGAACGATAGGTAGCCAGGCCGGATAGTTGGGCGGTCCATGATCCGATCGCGAAATTATAGCTGGCATTGGCCGATCCCGACCAGGTCGGCGCGAATGGTGGTTTGGTTCCGGACAGATCGATCGCGCACGGGAAGATGGTGGCGGCAGGGGCAGCCGGGGTGTTCAGCGTCGGATCATAGCAAACGAGCGACGCGTTGGGGAAGGATTCGTAACGGGCATGCTGCCACGCACCCGTCAGACCCAGGTTGAACCCGTCGAGCGGGGTGAACTGCGCCTCGACCTCGACACCGTAATTCTCCATCGCGCCCGCATTGCCGGTGAGCGTGCCGCCTGAGTTCAGATCGAGCGTCTGGACCTGCTGGTTCTTGTTCTTGGCATAGAAGATCGCGACGTTCACACGAATGCGGTTGTCAGCCATCGACTGCTTGATGCCGATCTCGTGGCTGAAGATCTTTTCGGGCTGAACGGGGGCGACGGGCGCGGCATAGGGTCCGGGGAAGCCGCCCGCCTTGAAGCCGCGCGTAAAGCTGTAATAAACATTGGTCGGCCCGTTATCCCATGCCAGCACGAACCGCGGAGTGAACGCGCGCTGTGACGTCCGCAGTTTGAAGCTGAACGCATTCGGAATGCCGAACGCGGCGGCGAGCGCTGCGTTGGTTTCGCCTGTCCCGCTGCGTTCCTCATAGGTGTAACGCCCGCCAACGGTAACCTTCAACTGGTCGGTCAGGTCGTAATAGCCTTCGAGGAAGGCGGCGTAGGATTGGGTGGTCGCTGTGTTCTTGAAACCAGCGGCCGTATCGGGATCGAAGCTGCCCCCGAAGAAGTTGCCGAGGAACGCGGGATTAAAATAGCCCTTGTCGTACAGATAGCTCAGGCCGAACAAATAGTTGAACCGGCCATCCAGCGTGGAGGACACCTGCAGGTCCTGCGTATAGGATTTGCCGCCGGACCTGGGCACTGAGAATTCGAACAACGGCAGCGGCGTCAAATCCTGATCCGCGGCGCTGTCGGCGGTTTTTTGCTGACGGAAGGTCGTGATGCTCGACAGGGTGAAGCTGCCCATGTCGAATGTCATGTTCAGATTGGCGCCGTAATATTTGGTGTGCAACGGCTGAATGGTCGTGATACCCTCGGTATCATAATAGCCGACATTGGGATTGAGTGCCCCAGGCGCGAGGTTGCAGGCGAGACAGGTATCGTCGCGGCGCTCCAGTGCCGCGATCGAACCCAGATAGGCCTTGGTGTCGTAGAACTGCGCGCCCAGGATGATGTCGGCGTTGCCGGGCTGCCAGCGCAGCTTGCCGCGAACATTATATGTGCGCGATCCGCCTGCATTCTTGTCACCGGTGTTGAGATTGCGGACGAAGCCGCCGTCATGCTTGTATCCGCCCGTGACGCGCAGGGCGAGATCTTCGCCGAGCGGCATGTTGATCATGCCGGACAATGAGCGATGCTCCAGATTGCCCCACTCGCCGCGCACGCGGGCTTCGAACTCGTCTGTGGGATCGGCGCTGTTGATCATGATCACGCCGCCCGTGGCGTTCCGGCCATAGAGCGTGCCCTGGGGACCACGAAGCACCTGGATGCTGCCGATGTCGAAATTATCGAGGATCTCGTTCACAGACAGGGTTCGCGTGAGATAGGCACCGTCCTCGTAAATGGCGACGGGGGTTTCGATGCCCACCGACACGAAATCGGAACCGATGCCGCGAATGTGCGGGGCGAAGAAGCCGTTGGTGGTGGTGAAGCTGGCGCCCGGCGTGATCGATGCGACGTCGACGGCACGGGTCAGGCCGAGCGTCTGAACGGTATCGGCAGTCACCGCGGTCACGGCGATCGGCGTGTTTTGCAGGCTTTCGGACTTGCGCTGCGCCGTGACGATAATGTCGGTGGTCGATTCCGCCGTTGGGTCGGCGCGGTTCGCTGGCGTCTGTGCATGGGCGACCTGCACAAGCAGGGCGCTCAACGCAACTGATAATGGTCCAATTTTCCGCATCATACTCTCCCCTAAAATTATATGCCGACTTTGATGACGACACTGATTTTATCTTCCGCTCATCCCCGTGCACCTTGGGCGGCGCCTTCTGAGGTATGAAGGACCTATATACTATTAAAGAATTGCGCGTGATTCAAGGCTCGCTTATGCTGTGGCGATCAATGTACGCCTATTGTGACAAAAATGCACGGGGTGAACATTTATATGATGTTCGCTCACTCAGCGGCCGAGTAAATAGTAACAACTTGACGAGGGCTTGTTGGCTAGTATCTGGTATCCGCAAACTAAATTGCACGGCCTGCGCGTGCCGTAGCAGCCTGCACAGGAGGGATGCCATGAAAGCATCGGAATTGTTACAGATTGCGTCTGCGCGGACGGGATTGAGCGATTTTGGTCCTGATGATTTTCGCGACGGTTTTTGTTTGCTGGTCGAAGCAATCGATCGCGAATCCGCGATCCGGGAAGATTGCCGGGCGCAATTGCGCGAAAAATTCGTCGACCTGCTGACCCAGCGCCTCTGGTTTGCGGCAGACTTGGCCGCGCACCCCGAGATCGCGAGAGAGCAGATTCGCTCACCGCTGATCATATTATCCCTCCCGCGCACCGGCAGCACCAAGCTTCACCGCATGCTCGGCTCCACAGGCAACTTCCAGACGCTCAAATTCTGGCAGACGATGAAATTTGCCCGCGTGCCGGGTGTCAGCGATGGCGGTGTCAGTCAGCGCATCCAGAATGTCAGGGATTATGAGGCTTGGATGTATGAGCAATCGCCCGACATGCTCGTCGGGCATCCACTGCATGCCGAAGAACCGGAAGAGGAATGTTATTTGATGGAGGCGACCTATCGCCATCCGGCTATTTTCGGCATGTATGACGCGCCATCTTTCGCAGCCTGGATTGCGCAGGCTGACATGACCCCGGCCTATGACTATCTCGTTTCGGTCGTCAAGTATCTGCAGTGGCAAAACGGGTCGCCGCCAAAGCCATGGCTGTTCAAGGACCCGAACCACTTGGGCCAGGAAGATTTCCTGACCGAACGATATGAAAATCCCCGCTTCATCGTCACGCATCGGGACCCTGTCAAATGTGTTCCTTCGGTGACAAGCACGGTGATGGCCTCACGGGGCATTTTTTCCGATCTCGACAACAGGCACCTGTTCGCCTCAAAAATGCTTGGCCATCTTTCCGGCGCGATGGACAGGCACATGGATTGGCGGGCGCGCAATCCCCATATTCAGGTATTGGACCTGGCATTTCGCGACGTGGTCAAAGATGGCCTGTCGGTCGCGCGCACCGTATATGATTTTGCTGGTATCGATCTTTCGCCCGGTGCGCTGTCGGCCATCCGGGGGTGGGAAGCCGATAACCCCAAGGGCAAGCATGGCGAAGCCAGATATTCAGCGGAAGATGTTGGCAGCACTGATGCTGAGATCGCCAATATCTTTTCGCGCTACACGACCGCGTTCAAGGACTATATTTGAACAAGTCTGAACATGCGAACATATGTCGCCGTCGCAAATATACTAATGGAGATATCTCGTGGTAAATTATGCGTTCAAGCCGGATGATCATCCTGCGGAATGGAGCCTGGACTATAGCAAGCGCGACCATGAGGTTGTCGATTATCAATATTATGAAATCGAGGGCATTCCGGGCGTCAAGTTTCGCGGTCCCGCTCTCGCGGAAGATGTCATTGCCAGCGGTAATTATTTTACCTGCCTTGGCGGTGCGCAAGCCAACGGCATCTTCGTCGAGCGCACCTTTGGGGATATTCTGGCTGAACGGATCGGTATTCCGGTACTTAATCTGAGTGTCGGCGGCGGCGGCGCCGGCTTCTATCTTCAGGCTCGTGGCCTTCTCGATCTGGTTAATGCCGGTCGCTTCACTGTCGTTCAGGTCATGACCGCACGGACCGAACCCAATTCGCGCTACGGCCCTTATGGGTTCGTGGAGGCGCTGCTCGACCTTGAGACAGGGAGGCAGACGTCCACGATGGAAGCCTGGACGCATGTTTTCAACAAAGAGAGGACGGACGCGCCCAAATATGTTTCCGAGAGTCTGCGAAACTGGATTAAGCGCTATCAAGACTTGGCTGAAAAAATCACGGTGCCCAAGATCCTCTTCTATTTCTCCGACAAGGATCTGAACGAGCCGGTCGATTATACGGCATCCGATATGATGGCCATTCTTGGCAAATTCCCGCAGTTCGTCGATGCAAAGGCGATCGACGAAGTGCGTCCGCTGTTTGACACCTATGTCGAGTGCCGGAGTATGCGGAATTATAATCATCCGCTCGTCAGCCGTTTCACCGGCGAACCTGTGGAAGTCGACGGCGGCAGCATGGCAGATTATGCCAAGGGGCTGAAATGGAGCACAAACCATTATTATCCCTCGCCCGAAATGCATGAGGATGCAGCCGATGCCTTGGCGGACGCTATGCCTGCCCTGAAGCTGCAAGAGCAATAGTCCGGCGTTTCCGACCAACTCTATAAAGGTATAGGCCATGCATAAGCTGATGATGTTCATGAAGCGGAAGGAAGGCGTTTCCTTCGAAGATTTCCGGTCGCATTACGAGAATGTCCATATTCCTGCAGTAGCGAAATGGGTCGGGCATTTGTTCACCGAGTCAAAACGCTATTATCCGCAACATTCCGTCAACTTCTATGCTGGCCGCCCCGATGCCGACCAGGCGCCCACCGATGATGGCGGCGTCGATTATGATGCGGTCTCGGTCTACACTGTTAGGGATGAAGCAGCACTGGCCGAGGTGATGCGGATAGCAGTCGATCCCGAATTTACCCGGTGGGTGACCGAGGACGAAGCGAATTTTGTCGATCGGGCTCGTTCGCGACAAACGGTGACCGAGGAAATTACTCGGGCTGGCATGGGTTGAAAGGTCTAGTCTTGCACCCTGTGCAACCGCTTGCGCGCAGGATGACAGTTTTGTGCAGTCGCAGGCTCGGCACGCGCTGCTGATCCGCGTCTCTGTGATTTTCGACCTAGAACACGCCATCAATGGGAGGTCCGCGCAGGGTCGTCTTGCCCTTCGCCAGGAACTCAGCTTCCCGCTGTTGGCCGAACTGGAAACATGGATGCGGGAGAACCGCACGAAGCTCTCGAAGAACAGCGATGTCGCCGAGGTCATGGATTATATGCTCGAGGCATGGCCGGCCTTGACTGCCTTCCTTGATGACGGCTGCATCTGCCTCACGAGCAATGCTGCGGAACGGGTCGAAATCATTGCCGGTGATCGCGCGAGTGCCTATGCGTGCGGAGCGCGAGAAGGCGCGCCGGCTGCCCGCCAAGCCGCCGATCGCTGGCATCTGCTTTGCAATTGCTCTGACGCATTACTCAATGTTGTGGAGCGTCGATACCGGGTGGTGCGAGAGGTCGGGAAATCCATAGCCTTGCAGGGGCCGGCGCCTGCGAACTGCATATCAGGGGCGCTTCATCTGGAAAAGGCGGTGCGGCATCGGTTAGAGCGGCGGCAGAGCCGCAGGGCCGTATTCGAAAAGGTTATCGAGCTGAGGCATCTAGGGTGAAGCCAGTTGGCGATCCAGCGCGAGTTGGGTGTGGATCTGAAAACCATCCGAAAGTGGCTGAAAAACGAGGCACCGGGATCATGGCAACGCACGGTATACAAGGCCAATGCAGCCGATGCGTTCGAAGCCTATCTTCGCGGGCGTGGCACGAAGGATGCCGGAATGCCACCCAACTTTACCGGGAGGTGTGCGAACAAGGCTATCATGGGGACTGTCAGGATTTCCGTGTGTGACCGGGCGGTTGATCATCAGGCCGCCATGGCCTTGATGAAACGTTCGCCGAAGATGACGGCGAATTGTGCCTTTGCCATCGTCCATTCACGAGGCGGCATCTTCCACTCTTTCTCCGACCTGTTCAAGATCAGATAGAGCAGCTTGGTTGCGGCATCGTCACTGGGGAAATGCCCCCTTGCTCTGACAGCTCTGCGCAGCTTCGAGTGTACGCATCCGGCGAAGGCCCTCTGTCGCTGATCGGCGCGTCCTGAGAGGTTAGCCATGTGGCAAGCACTGAGGTTTGCCACATGGCTACGGGATGTGCAGTGGGTCAGGTAACGGTGTTTTCCGGCGCGCAGAGGCGGCGACGGTGGAGTTTGGATGAGAAGCTGGCGCTGGTGGAGGCCTCGATGGCGCCCGGCGCGTCGATCGCAGACGTCGCCCGCGCTGCGGATGTCGATGTTTCGCTGATCTACAAGTGGCGGCGGATGTTGGTAGGCATGGCGCCCGAGAGGCCGCGAGCGTCCCACCAGTTTGCCGAGGTCGCAATCAAGCCGCAGCAGCCTGCTGCGCCTGTCGCAGATAACGCGATGGTGATCGAGCTGCCCAGCGCCAAGCTGCGGATACCGCCCGGCGCGTCGCCCGAGCTTTTGAAGGTCATGTTGCGGGAGTTGCTGGCATGATCCCGATCCCGGGGCATGCCCGTGTGTGGATCGCCACGGGTCACACGGATATGAGGAAGGGGATGGCCTCCCTGGCCTTGCTGGTTCAGGAGGGCTTTGGCCGCAAACCACATGGCGGCGATCTGTACGTGTTCCGCGGAAGGCGCGGCGATTTGCTGAAGATCATATGGCACGACGGCGTCGGGGCATCGCTTTCGGTCAGCACATGAAGCGGCGGCGGTAACATCCGTAGGGTGAATCAGCCAATCGACCTTCGCGCAACACTTTTCTGCCAGCCCCGTGAGCAATTACCTATTTTGGAACGCTTGATAATCTCCACAGCCAACTTTCCTTTGCCCACGGGGCAGCCCGCAACTTATCACCCGTGTGACAGCCATCAGCAAACACATCATGCGTCCATGGGAACCTTGGGCGGACTGCCGAGCGGCGTGGAGACGGAATACATATGGCGATATGACGTTTGAATAATAAAATAAGAACTTTCCATTATATCAATGAAGATATTGGATGTCGGCTTCGGTTGTATCGCCCTCCCGCAACCAACAAAACCGACATTCCCAAAAGCCCCGACGCGAAAGCGCCGGG